>JAWSUV010000013.1:0-32012 GCA_033549305.1 Bacillota bacterium
CTATTATCTCATGGTGGAGGGGTCATGAACATGTGGGTAGTATTTGACGCTTACGAAGTAATCAAGCGCATCGACATGTTTAATCGCTTTTTTGACATTGCTGTCTTTAATGACCTGGACTGCTCATGCAAACAAGACTGGGAAAAAGCAATGGAAGAGAGGAATAAGAGATCGATACCAGACCGAATCCGCGATCAGCTCGCTGCTATCATCCGCTAAAACGTTATCCAATCAGCAACGCGGTCATTTTTAATAAAAATCAGATTCGATTTTTTTAGCAACCGCATGTATATCATATCCACATTCCACAAATCTGTCTATGATGTTTTTCCTTAGCATAAAATTTGAGTGCTTTAGAATCAACTCAGCCCAAACTGCCTCACTTTCACTTAAACTCACAAATGTAACTGCGTCTGTTATTTTAACCTCCCTGGTAATGGAATCCGATATGATGCATGGCAAACCAGTAGCCTGTGCTTCGATGACCACATTTGGCATTCCCTCAAAGTAAGACGGAAAAACAAATACATCCATTGCCATCATAAGCTCCGGAACATTATTACTTACCCCGGCAAAAATGACATCTTTATTTACGCCCAAACGATCCACCATATGCCTTATATCATTCTCCAGCTCACCTTCTCCTATCAACAGAAGTACACTCTCACTATTTACTTTATTCATGCTGGCGAAAACATTCAGCAAAAACGCGTGATTTTTCTGCCGGTGAAACCTTCCGACATGGCCGACTACCAACTTGTTATCAATCCCATATTTTTCGCGCATAACCTTTCTTTTCTGGCTATCATACTGAAACCGATTTAGGTCAATTGCATTTTTAATAATGGTTGCTTTCCCACTGTTCACGCATTTTCGTCCAAACATAAACTCTGCAGCTTCCGTAGAAGGGGCGATTCTATGAGTTGTCAAAGTTATTGGCATCCACTTAAATACTTTGTGTGCTATTTGATTTAACCTTCCGCCACCAGTACTGGTGTTGTTTGAGCGGAATATCAGCTTTTCGGCACCCCCTATTTTTGAAGCCACTAAATCCAAAGCTGAAAGTGAATGCTCTGATATTCGCAATACTGATTTATACTTTTCTTGTTTAACAATGGCTAGTATTTTCCAAAAAGATTTGACAGGATTCTTCGTTTTTGGAACAGATCTAAAAATCTTGCCCCCCATCGATAAAATCTCTTCGTCATAAAAACCTTCTTCTTGGATAGAAACATAAAAATCCATTTGATATTTCGTTCTATCTATCGCCCGGTAAACTTTCATCAGAAACGTCTCAGCCCCACCCACATTCATGGTGCCAACAATACACAAAAGTCTTTTGGGATCATTTTGCTTGTTCTTCATTTTCATTTGCCTTTCGCTCATTCAATGTCAAATGATGTATGATTTCAACACTATCCAAACTTCGAAGGAATAATTAATGAAGGCAGTATCGTTCGGTCTGTCACTACCTTTTCAGGCTCTGGGTTCTCTAGCCATAGCTATCCTCACCAAAAACCCAACCTTGCCAATCCGACACAATCCGACAGATCCACGGATATTTTCCAGTCTTATTCCAATGACATATAATCCTGCCCAAAGAAACCACCCCCATCCGTATCATTTGTCACGGTGAGCAGATCTTCTTTGCCGCCATTTTTCGAAGAGAAGCCACAGGCCAATCCCCACCATCGCCCCCACACTGTCCAGAAACACATCTGAAACCTGAGCACCTCTGCCGGGTACAAAATACTGGTAGGTTTCATCCAAAATGGCAAATATCACACTCGCACCAAAAGTAATGGCCATTTTTCTTTTAAGAGTCTGAATGTTAGAATAGTCCAGCGCATACATAACCAGAAAAGCAAGCACCATAAATACAAAAAAATGGGCTGCTTTTCGTAATATATTCTGGAATCTATGAATTTCGATTGTTAAGTCAGGCACTACCATTTCCTTAAGGGCTACAATTAATTTCTCCAAATTCCTGCTCAATTCAAGTGATTCAGTAGCGGGTTGTGAAGAAAGATAGAATATCAACCCCAGCCAAATGACCACCACAATCCATCGTTTTACCTTTGCCAATGACATATTCATCCTCGTTTCTGAAAGATCACTTTTATGAAAACCATTCAACGTGATCTGGCAGCCAAACAGCATATTAACATAATCGAAGTTATCAGCTACGCCTTGCTATTCCAGAAGTACAAATCAATCACGCTGGTACAGGTCACGGGTATACACTTTATTCTCAACGTCTGTCAGTTCTTCATTCATACGGTTTGCGACAATCACATCCGAGATGGCTTTAAAAGTTTCCAGGTCACGAATGACCCGCGAATGATAAAAATCCTCATCCTTCAGCACAGGCTCGTAAACTACCACTTCAATCCCTTTGGCCTTGATCCGTTTCATAACACCCTGGATGGCAGACTGTCGAAAGTTATCCGAATCCGCCTTCATGGTCAACCGGTAAATGCCCACGATCCGAGGCTTTTTATTCAGGATCATCTCCGCAATATGATCTTTCCTTGTCCGGTTTGCATCCACAATGGCTGACATAATGTTCTGAGGCACATCCACATAATTGGCCAGCAGCTGCTTGGTATCCTTCGGCAAGCAGTATCCCCCATAGCCGAAGGAAGGATTATTGTAATGATTTCCAATCCGCGGATCAAGGCTCACCCCTTCATTGATCTGCCGGGTACTTAACCCCCTGATTTCGGCATAAGAGTCCAACTCATTGAAAAACGCCACTCGCATCGCCAGGTAGGTATTGGCAAACAGCTTGATTGCCTCCGCTTCTGTCGAATCTGTTAGCAGCACCGGCACATTCTCAATGAGCGCCGCTTCTTTCATCAGCTCCCCAAACCGCCTGCCTCTTTCCGATTTTTCGCCCACCACAATCCGGGATGGATACAGATTGTCGTAAAGCGCCCGGCCTTCCCGCAGAAATTCCGGAGAGAAAATAATGTTCTCAGATCCAAACCTTTCCCGCACGCTGGCCGTGTATCCCACGGGCACTGTTGATTTGATCACGATCAGTGCTTTTTGATTAACGGCAAGCACTTTTGTGATCACATCTTCAACAGACTCAGTATTGAAAAAATTCAGCACGGGATCATAATTAGTGGGAGTGGCGATCACAACAATCTCTGCTTCTTCATAGGCCGTTTCAAAGTCCGTTGAAGCCTTCAATGATAACTCTTTTGCTGCCAGGTATTCCTGTAGTTCACGATCGACAATGGGTGACTGATGTCGATTAATTAGGTCTGCTTTATCCTGATGAAGCATCAGCACATTCACATCATGGCGCTGCGCGAGCAGAACCGCATTTGAAAGCCCCACGTAACCGGCTCCTGATACCGAAATTTTCATGTGATCAGCCCCCTTGTTTCGTCACTTAGATCAGATGATCAAGTAAATAACCGCACTCTGGAATGCTTATATCCATTTGATGATGAACAGAAGCATGTCTGGCATCAATATTACTGAGTGATAATCTATCTGGACACTTTTGCCATAGACTGAAAACGCTGATCTGTTTCCATCAGTTTCTCATAAGTCCCCTGTCCAATAATTTGCCCTTCATCCAAGAGGTAGATCAAGTCGCATTCCTTTAAGGTATTCAAACGGTGAGCAATCATGATGACTGTTCTGGTTTCCGAAGCTTTTTCAATAGCTTTCAGCACCGTTTCTTCCGTGGTCCCATCCAGAGAACTCGTTGCCTCGTCCAACACCAACACTTCCGGATTTTGGTAGAGCGCTCTGGCCAATCCAATGCGCTGCCGCTGTCCACCGCTTAAGCGAACACCTCTTTCTCCAATAATTGTTTCATATTTTAGCGGTAAATGCTGTTGAATAAAATCATCCAGAGCTGCCAATTTTGCAGCGAACTGAACCTGCTCATCTTTAATCTCCTTATCTATCACTCCAAAGGCAATATTTTTTCGAATGGTATCATCACTCAAATAGATTTCCTGCGGTACATAACCGATTTTTTTCTGCCATAATCGGATGTTTTCATTAGTAATTGGTGTATGATCCAACAACAGTTTCCCTTGCTGAGGTTCTAACAGTCCCATAATAATATCAACCAGAGTTGTCTTTCCGGAACCAGTTGCTCCTGCAAATCCAGTAACACTGTTTTTGGGGATGGTCAGATTGATGTGTTTAATGACATCTGAATCACTATCTTCATAGCGAAATCGAATGGCCTGAAGCGCAATATGTTTTGTAAATGGAAGCTCATCCATCACCTGACCACTTCTCCCCGGGATTGATTCGGTGTTCCATTTGATTTGTCCTGCCCCTTGTTCAACCATGTCTTCATAGATTTTATCAAGAATCGGCTGATTGAAGTAAATCTGGGTAACCGAAATATAAAGTTTCTGAATCGCCGGCAGTATCCTTTTCCCCGCAAAGGCAAATAAACTCACGAGGGGAATAATCTCTGTGATGCCTTCACCCCTGGATAACATGAAAATGATAAAAAAAACGATTCCGCCAAAGACAATGGTTTCCAATAAAAAATATGGCAACTGACCCACTACCTTTGCATAGGTATTGAATCGGGCGAATCTGCGTGAGTTAAGGCTGTAACCATTAAGAAAATATTCTTCAATACCCATCACCTTCGTGGTTTTTATGCTGGATAACGCTTCATTAGCCATTCTAAAGCGTTCTTTGTTAGCTTCAAGCCTTTGAAAACCCTTCTTTTTTAATTTTACCTTCAGATACCGATTCACTGAAAAGTATACTCCACATACAAACAACAGCGATCCTATTGTTACTGGCAGATTTACCATCATAAGCATTCCCACAATGATGAGTAGTAGGAGGCTGTTGATCATAATGTCAAAGACAGCCATTAATAAATCATCGGTCAATTGCTTAACTTCCGCAAGAATGTTTTTTGCTAATTCGCTTGAATTCTTCATTAAGAAATAGGAGTATGGCTTCGATAAATATTCTTTTAGCAATCGAAATGAAAGTGTATGATTTTTACCCATTACAAATTTTGTCTTGGCCCACATGGTAATTGCAGACATAAAACTCGAAAACAAAACAGCCAAAAATACTCCCGCTCCCAAATATTGGATAAAGGAGTAGGTATCGCTAAAATTACCTCTCTCAAAAGCAAAAAGAAGCCATCGGGTTTCCTGGATAATCTCAGGGTTCATGACCACGTTTATGAATGGAAAAACCGAAAAGACACCGATTGCCTGAGAAAAAGCGGTCGCTAAGCTGGCAATAAAAAGAAGCGCCGCCTGTAACCGTTCCCGCGGCGTGAGAATTGAAAAAAGCTTTTTCAGCATAATCGCTGGTTTGGCGTGTGTTTTTTGGCCTAATCTGATACTCAATAAACCACCTCTCAGGAAAGATTTACAAAGATAAGCGCTGGTCATGTTCCTTCACTCAGTTTCATTCCAACATGAAGAACACTAACTTCCTACATTGATTATATCACCTTCTGCCAATCCTGGCTTAGTGAATTGATTGATCATTTTCTTACCATACGGCACAATCGAGAGTTCTTCAGTCAAGCTGATGATGACCCGTGATTTATGATCCCCGGAAATATCCGATCCCTGGACTTTTGTTCTATTGTTAAGAATCCGATATTTGCACATTCTCCATATTTTTGTGTTCTAATTGCTTCTGAACCTGTATAATGATATTAATAAGTTTGAAATCGGTTGGTTTATATATCTTTTAGGAGGGTTCTATGTTTCTAAAAAGAAATTTTAAAGATGGAACGACTGTACATCCTTTTCTTATACATATCAATCCGGGCAAGGTGCATTATCACGCTGGCTCCAACGCCTATTTGACAAAGTGGTTCGAAAATAAGATCGAATTTCTTCCTGGCAGCTTATTTAGAACGACTGTCAGCATCATCCGTATGGTGCATCCTTTCATCATTCCCCGAATGTTATATCCAAGTTACTTTCATATCAAAGACCATCTAAAATATCAGAAAATTCAAGATTTAATGGAAAACCGCCACGACCTAAGAAGCACCATGTGGTTCAACTTATTCATGAAAGAACTGCGCGCCAGAGTTATTGTAAGGTATAAAGATATTGAGATGAGAAATGAACAGGATATCCTGGATTTTTTAAGCTCATATATGCTCGGCCTAATTGACAGCATCTCAATTGATGGATACCGGGAAGACAAATGTGCAAAGCCTGGAAAAGCATTTATCAGCGCCGACGGGTCACTTCATAAATGCAGCCAGGGAGATCATCGTTTCTACGTGGCCCGTCTGTTGAATGTAAAACAGATTCCCTTATCCATCTCGGGAATTCACAGGTCATACTTCTTGCACATGTGTTCATCGAATGAACGGGCTGACTTGCCCTTGTGTTTGCGAAAAATGCTCCGGGAAGTGGAAGTGAACCATCAATAGCCCGCCGGTTTAGAAAGATAAATCTCTCGCTATTTCTTGCCCCCTCCTATTAGTCTTTCTACTCTAAATCCAAAAGTTCTACAAGAAATCTACTATACGACATTTTTACGACAGCCTTTCGGTCTGCCGCTTTTGTAATGACTCGCTTATAGAGATGATCGATGAAATATGCACAATAATAACCTGTACGGTATTTTTTTTCGAAATCCAGGCCAAAAAGGCTGAATAACTCAATAAACTCCTTGTCGTATCCGCCTCTCAAATATTCTTTTAGATGAAGCGAATTGTTATTGAACACAGCTTCCAGATCAATCCATTTGAACAAATCGAACAGGAAGACATATTCTCCGGCATGCTCCCAGTCAATAAAGAAAATTTTCTCATCATCATCTTTAAGCAATACATTGTTTCTCCAAATATCGCCGTGCTGTTTGACGAATGGCAGTTCCATCATATCCCAATTGGGCGGGAGCTTCCTCTCCAGCAAAAAACCAAATTCATCAAGGACAGGATCTTTTTTCAATGATTCAAGCATGTGCTTCAATGTCATCGTGCCGACTTTCCCCTCCTGAATGCAGATCCTGAAATACCTTTTATACAGGCCGAAAATCTCGTCCATCACTTTATACTTATCGTCTTTTGTCCATTCCCGTTGAGGTTTATGCAAAATCATTTCTTCGACACTGGTTTTTGCCTCGTCATCATGGCTTGTTATTTCCGGCATTTTGAAATATCTGTTAAAATAATGATAATTTTCCAGGTGCTTCATCCACCTGATATCGTTTTTATAAACTGACAGCACTTTCTTCGCCTCAAAATTGAAGATTCTTATTTCGTGTTGTCCTGAGGAGAAGTATAGAACTGTTCCGTTAAACCGTGTTAGATCATTATTATCGTTCACCACCAAACGCTTCGGCAAGATAAATCTCTTGACCACGTCTTTATAACTGTTTAAAATTGAACGCTTGGGAGGTGTTTCAATAAAAAATTTATTAATATTTTCAGACGTGTCGGGGTCATCCCGAAAGATTAATTTTTCGTGATCTGTCGACATCAAATAATGCCCTGGTTTAAGATGGCAGCGATTTGCGTAAAAACCACCCGTGATTTTCCGAACATATTCTATATATTTGTTTAACTTGCTGATCATAGTGTTTACCTCTCTACTGATCCACCCGCCAGCGATCACATTTATTATTTATGCGCGCTGGAAGGTCAATCCATAAAGCTGGCCACCGTCCGCTTCATACCTTCCCTTAAGGTCACCTGGCACCGCCAGCCCAGACTTTCCAACTTGTGGGTATTAAGTGTCACCCGGTTCACCTTGCTGTATACTTGACTCTGCTCTACCGGAATGTCAAAGACCACCTTTTGGTTCGGAAATAGTCTTACCAGCTCCGCCGCCACATCCCGGATCATCATCGGTTCTGTTTCGTTTGCGATATTATAAGCTTCGCCATTGCAGCCATTCAAAAGCACCGTAAAAATGCCTGCCACTGCATCACTCAAGTATATGAAAGCCCTTTCCGCAGACCCGTCACTTTTCAGGGTAATGTCCCTGCCATTGACAACGTCCGAGATAAAATCAGCCATCACCCTGCCATCCTGGCTGATCTCCATGCCCGGTCCATAGGCATGGGCAAGGCGCACAATAGTATACGGCACCTGATGCTGGTGATGGTAACTCTCGAAAAGCGTCTCCGCCAGCCGTTTGCTTTCCGGGTAAGCGGCCCGCAGCTCCTTGCAGTTCACTGCCCCAAAATCCAATTCCACAATTTCTGTTTTGCCCGCAGGCATGCTCCCGTATATTTCCCTGGTGGAGGTATACAGCACATTTGCAACGCTTTTTTCCTTCGCCAGCTCAAGCACATTCATGGTCCCCAGGGTGTTGGCCCTGATGATCCCCACCGGGTCCTCCAAGAAGAACCGGGGACTCGCATTGCTGGCCGCGTGAATGATGTAATTTATCTCTCCCGCCACCTGCAACGGTTCACTGACATCCTGGACAAGCAGCTGAAACAAATCAGAATTCCCAAAATCCTTAAAGCTTTTTGTGGCCTTTTGTGCGTTCCGAACCAGGGCAATAACCTTCGTGTTGTAATCCTGCCGGAGGTTTAAGTGCATCAGCACGTATACCATATACCGGGCCAGCATGCCATTGGCTCCCGTAATCAGAATGCTCTTGTTGCGCAAAGCCTCCCATTGGATATACTTGCTGCCCACGATCCGCTGAAGATCTTCCTGAACCACCTGATGCGTAAAGATGGCAATTCCCCCTTCATACATCCATTAAATACGATCGATTTGCTGGTTTTCAATGGCATCCAGCAAAGCCCTGGCCATCATGAAATCTTCCGGTGTGGTGATCTTGATGTTTTCCACCGGCCCCATCACCACCGCCAGTTTTTTTCCATACTGATTCATGAGGGTACACGAGTCAATGGCATTGGTAACACCGTCCGCCAGTGCCTGCCGATGCACCGCCAGAATATCCTTTAAGTAGAAGCTTTGCGGTGCTTTGGCGATTCTCGAATGGTCTCTTGATGGAATACTGACAACTTCTCCCTTTTCATCAGTGATCACGAAGGTTTCCGTCGCCCGTGAACAGGTGATCGCCGACCCGTGATGCCGGACAGATTCTATATTATCCGCAATGATCTGCTGATTGATGAAAGGGCGGACCCCGTCATGAATCAGGACGATCCCATTATCCCCTCCAAGCAGTATCTCTGCGGCCTCCAGGCCGTGAAAAATGGATGCCTGTCCTGTTTCACCGCCTGGCACAATTTTAGAAACTTTCGTCAACTGGTAGGTATGTAACAGCTCTTCCATATAAGAAATCCAGCTTTCGATGCAAACTACAACCACCGCATCCACCTCCGGTGACCGTTCAAAGATTTCAATCGTATGGACAATGATCGGTTTTCCGTGAACCATTAAAAATTGTTTCGGCTTTGCATCCTTGCTGTTCATACGGGCACCCACGCCACCAGCAAATATCACCGCCACGTTTTTCATTCTTTCACACTCCTATCATTTTAATACCCCACGTGCAACTTTCCATTCCTCCAATGTTATCCATATGAACATCCTGTTCTCTGACAATGTTTGCGGGATGATGTGATTACTCCCTTTTTCCGTCAAAGCTCCTAATATATTCTACAATCCTTTCAGATGCTTGACCAGTCTCATAAGTCTCGTAAAAATCAAGAATCTGGCGGCAATTTTCCGCTGCCTTCTCCGGCGTGCAGCCCAAAATCAGTTCAATCATCTCATGCTGATTTTTAGCTACCATGTATGGAGAACTGTCGATATCAAAATAAAAATCCCTGTCTTTCTCCATATACTCTTCCCGATCCGGTTGGTACAGAAAAATCGGTCGATTCAGCAACGCAAAATCTCCGGCACAGGAAGAATAGTCCGTAATCAATAAGCTGGTCACCAGCAACAGTTCATTCATATCCTCATAAGCACTGACATCAATGATTTTATTTCTGTAACGAATACCGGAAAGGCCAGCAACTCCACTGTGGGCTCTGACAAGACATACCCACGGTTCCTGATACAATTCTTCCAGCGTTTCCAGAATCGTTTCCAAATCGAGGTTTTGAATCTGCTGTTTTGTTTGGTTATCCGAAGCTTCTCTTCTGAGAGTTGGCGCATACATCAGCACATTGTCTGTTTTTAAGCCGATTGCCGCTTTTGTCTTTTCAATAAGATCGCTTGGTTTTGTCAGTAGCCTGTCATTTCTCGGACATCCTGATTGCGAAAATGCACCCTGATATTTGAACGCAGTTCGACATACTCTTTCGGCGAATACCGATCCCGTCACCAGCAAGTCAAACAGATCGGTTTCAATAAGCCGGTAATTCTTAGTATAGAAGGGCGAATCATGAAGAATTTTTTTAAATCCTCTGTCTCCATGCCAGGTTTGGATGTATACATGATCTTTTCCTTTATAAGTGTAGCGCGGTTTGTTGAAATTATCTATCCAGAACTTTGAAGTTGCAAGCATCCGGATCGACCTCATTGCATCATGCTTTATGGAAGTGACATAATCTGGAACGACTTCCTTCTTTGAATCAGGGTCAATAAATAACCATACAATCTCATAGCTCGGATCCATTAGATGGAGCTGTTCAGAAATCGCTTTGGGGTTATCCGAATAAAATCGTCCATAAAAACTGCTAAACACAACACGTTTATCCTGCATTGGCAAAAGTTTATAACACCCAAACATATACCCTTTTCTTAATATCTCAATTAAGGGGGAAATGATTGCTCTGAACGCTGAAGGCATTCTTTTTTTGATAAACAAACGCTCCATCTCATTCACCACACTCTATAAGTCTATCCAACCACAACAATTTTTAAGCGATTCCCGTTACATCAAGCAAAGTTTACCGCTCTGAACTCCTTTTGAGACTGTTTATGAATCGCACAGAATAAATAAACTCATTTTAACTCCACCGGATACAATTATAACTGAAATGCAATCCTACACCCACCAATAGCAGGCCTGCTTTAATAAATGAATTCCATTATGTCACTCGATAGCAAGTATCATATTACTGCGCTGCTATGTCACGCAGAAAATAATCTCTGTTTCTCACTATTGAAAATACAAATGCAGCTTCTCAGCCCCCATAAACAGATTTCAGCATTTTTGATGTTATAAGACTCCTCGTCAAGGATCCTACGATTTCTATGCCTTCCACCAGCTGATCCAGCATTATATTGATGCCTCCATTTCCGTTGTCTTTTATTGTTACAAATAACCAACCGAAAATCAACTGCTTCTTCAAACAATCACCGTTAAACATCTCCCGATACTTGAGTATTGGCAACCAGTCTCAAAAGACGCAGGCCGACACATCACATTGTCTCATAAGGATGCAAAATCATCTCGAGAAAGTCGATTAATACCGTCTGTTGGTTGATTCTGGTTTCTTTCATGAGCGTTTCCGCAAAACACTCACTTTTTAACGAATTCGTATTAGAGTTCGCACGCATCTTGAAAGCATAATGATACATTGCTTATCCGTTCAACCCGTTTCCTTGAGTCAGTCTTTTCCTGACTGCAGTAAATTTTCTGAACACATAGTACTTTCACTTCATACCCTCCGGGATCAGTTCATACCCCATAAATCGATTTCTCAGGTTTCCCCACCGGCAGGCCAAGCGGTGGGGCTAAGGAAGCAGTTTGCTTTCCTGCACCGTAAATCCTAAAGGATAAAATTATTTAATGAGAAGGAATCTAACCTATTCGTACAACATTAACCATGATATATTAGAATCAGAAGCTGACTAGTACCACACAGGAGGAAACATCGTGAATAAAATAAAAAAGGATGAACTGAAAATCATCGCACAGCGGATGCCCTTTTACTCATCCATGCGCAGCATCTACAGAGCGGTAAATCATCTGTTAAATCCTTCGGAAAAATACACCATGGAAAAAGAACACCAGTTGATTAACGAGGCACCCCCCATTACCATGCACTGGCCTGCAGACATCCTCAAACCCACAGTAGGCCTTGTCAGGGAATACGGTAATGAGTTGAACAATTACATGTACTGGACCAAGTATGAACGCTTTCTCACACACAATCAAATCCCCCATGTGTACCTGGAAATCCACTTCTCCAATTTCTTAGAACAGGCCGAACCATGTGACGTAATCATTTGGCGCACTCTCAATGACCCAGCCGATCAGTGGGAGGCCGAAACTAAAATCAGAATTCTGGAAAGGGAAATGGGTAAGCTGTGCCTGCCTTCCATGGAAGAATTGTGGTTCTACGAAGATAAAATCAGGCAATACTATTTGATGCGCCACCACGGTTTGCCCGTTGTTGACACCTTCATCTCCCATTCACAGGAAGAAACAATGGCTTATATCCGACAGTGCAACTACCCCCTGGTTTCAAAAATCAACACCGGAGCCGGATCCATGGGCGTTAAACTGGTTAAAAACTACCGCGAAGCACAAAAAATATGCCGGGAGGTTTTTGATGATGGCCACCACACCTACTGGCCCTATCTGAAACAAAAAAACTATGTGTATTTTCAGAAATTCATTGAAGATGCAGCTTATGACCTGCGGGTCATCGGCACCGGCAACAGTTTCCTTGGATACTACCGCAACACGCCGAAGCACGATTTCAGGGCTTCCGGATTCGGAACTGAACTTGTCGAAAAAAAAGCCATTCCTGAAGAAGCTCTTATGTTGGCAAAAAAAGTGAAAGAAACCCTTCCGCCAACCCGGATCCTGGCAGTGGATATGCTATATAATCCCCGGGACAATCAGTATTCCATCATCGAGACCTCCATTTTCATTGCAGTCTATACCCCCGTCCAACTGATGGTGAACAACGTTCCTGGTAGGTATGTATTCAATAACGGTGATTTTCATTTTGAAGCCGGTAAATTTTGGCTCCAGGAACTAGCCCTGGTGGAACTGTTCAACGAATGGATCGCAGGAACAGGTGAACACCCCGCAAAATCCAGACTGCCCGGCACATAACCGGTTTGGTTCACGATAAGACTTATCGATGAGAGGGCGGACGACACCACCACATGCCGGACTGCAAAGAAAAGGGAATATTGGCGTGCACCATCTTTAACGATTATGGCTGCTGCTCCCACTTTTTTTAAATGCTTTGATCATCCAACCCAGTTCTTCCGTCCTGAAAACGATCAACAGGATCACGTAAAGAATCATACCCAAAGAAACTGTCATCAAAAGTACTACCAGCTCAGCCAGCGCGTTCCCGGAAAAAACAGCCGCCATCCTTGAGAACAACATCACGACAGCCGCTCCCATAACCGCGGACGCTGCCAAAGCCTTTCCCCCACTGACAGCGATTCCTTTCATTCCCAGACGACCAATCTTCCGTTTCAACCCATACAGCAAAAAAATTGTCGTAAACGTGGCCGAAATCGACGTGCCCAGCGCCAAACCCCTGTGTCCCATCACACGAACCAAGACCAGGTTTAGGGCAATATTCAGACAGACCGTTATAATGGAGTTGAACATGGGTGTTTTGGTATCATGGAGAGCATAGTACACTTTGCTCAGATATGTTCTAAGGGCAAGCCCCGGGATTCCCAGCGCGTAAAATGAAAGCGCGCCCGCAGTCATCTGTGTGGCCCGCGCATCAAAGGCACCTCGTTCAAAGGCAATCTGAACAATGGGATAGGCCAGCACGATCATGCCCGTCATCGCAGGAATGGTAATTAGGAGAATAGTGTTGACGCCATGTCTCATGACTCGCTTCAACCCGTCGAGATGAGGTTTGTGGGCTTCTTTCGACAGGATCGGAAAAATCACAGTCGCAATCGCCGTAATAAAAACACCTACGACAAGACTTTCCAATCTATGACCATAATTGAGTGCGGAAATGCTTCCTTCAACCAGCGTTGATGCCAATGCCCTGTCAACGATCCTGTTAAGATCATTCATCGCCACAATCATCAGTACCGGCGGCATAAGGGCAAACATTTCCCTGACGTATTGATCCTGAAAGTCCAGGATCGGTTGATAATAATAGCCCGCTTTTAACAGCCCGGGGATCTGTATGAGCACCTGGCATGCTACCGCCAGAACACCTGCCGCCATCAATCCTTTAATCCCGTAAGTGCTGGACAAAAAAACCAGAAATAAGATATAGACAACATTCAGCGGCACGTCTGTCAAGGCATACTCCCGAAACAACATCCTGCTTTGGAGAAAACCGCGAAAAACCCCGACAATGCTGGCAAAGAAAACCATCGGGAGGCCGATTCTAGTTAATTGAACGGCCAGTTGATATTGTTCTCCCTCAAAACCCAGGGCCAGAATCCGCAGCCCAAAGGGAGACAACGCCCATGTCACCGCAATCATGCTGATAGACAATATCATCATCATGTTTAATGCCTTATTCACAAACTGCGTTTTAGCCGCAACGCCCTGGTCAGCCTCTACTTTTGATAAAATGGGTACTATCGTGGTGCTGAGAGATCTTTTAAACAGCATCGTCAGCAAGTTAATTGCCGTCACAGCAATAAAAAAAGTATCTGTTGCCGGTCCCGAACCAAATTTCTGCGCAATTAACACCTCGCGCAAAAACCCCAGCATTTTGCTCCCGAGGGAAAAAACGACAATCATCATGATGGATTTAACTGCATTTTTCAACTGTGACAAATCGCCACTCCCAACTATAACTCCTTTTAATTTGCTGATCAGCCTCCAATATCCACATGCTCACTGAACCACTGAGCATAGGCGCCATCATCAAGCAATACGTTGTGAAAGAACCGGATTGACTGTTGCCTGAATGGTTTCAGAAATTCCTTCTTGGAGTGGATCCTTTGAATCATCCTGAACAGGAGCATCATCCGCAGCTGTGTTGGCACATCAATCGCAGACACATCGCAGCCTGTCTCCTTCATCTTTTCCAGATAAGCTTTAACAAGATCCGTGTTCACCCGCAGATCCAGCGAAACCGCCATGTCCAGCAAATCCTGCAAAACCCACTTGTCCTCCAATATGACACTTTCAAAATCAAAAAAACACACATTTTCATCTGTGGTCAATACATTGTTATCCTTATTGGATAAATCGCGGTGGATCATGAACGTAAACGGCAGTTTCTGTTGCTTCGAAACGCATGTCCGCAAGGTTTTCAGGCAGCGAAAGCAACTGGCGGTCCCTTGTGTCAATAGTACTTTCGTAACTGTCCAGATCACTATTTTATGGACAGGCTTTACGGCAACGCTTCTATGCGTAGAAAAGAGAGGATCCGCCGCCAGTGATTCCCCGATCTGGTTAAACTCAATCAGTGCAGCCGCCAGCTCGCGGTCTGATACCCGTTTCCTGTCCCATCCGCTGGTTCCGTGAACGTATTCCATCAGTAAATAGCGGTTCTCTTGATACCTGAGTGCTTTCGGAAATGTAAAAGCCTTCCTTCGTTCCCGGCCAAGTTGCCGGTAGATCAAGATTTCTTTATTTAAATACCGGCTTCGGGGCAAAAAGCTCATCAGGACATTTTTGAGAAGCGCCCCTTCATCAGGCGTCTTATCCAATTTCAACACATACTTCCGGTTGCCCTTCTCGACCAGCAACACACTGGCCCCGCTGCGCCCGAGGGGCGTTGGGTTTGCGTCCGCCAAATCAACTTCTTCCAGCACCCGACTGATCATCTGACGTGATTTCACGAAACACCTCCACCTCTTTCCCCTCGCCGGAATGGATCGCAAAAGGTTACTGGATCAACCCAGTTTCCCGGTAAAACCGTTCAGCCCCTTCATGCATCGGAATCCCATGGTCCGCGGCCAATTCATCCGGAGACAGATCTTTCAGGGCTGCATGTGTCGCCTGGATATAATCCAGATTCTCATAAATCGACCGAGTGACTTTGTACACAGTATCCTTCGGCGTCTGGGAAGAAGCCCCCAGGAAGGTATACGTGGCAAAAGAGGGAATGTCTTTTTCCATAAAAGGGTAGACGTCTTTTGAAATCGTCACTTTCGCATACCCGTAAGTCTCAACAATTGAATCAATCATGTTTTCATTGATCTCGACCAGTTGAAGGCTTTTATTGGTCGCGTTTTCCACAGCCATTGGACTCGGTGTAGACGCGATGATAAAAAAGCCGTCCAGCGCTCCATCCGAAAACATTTTGGAGGAATCGCTCTGATTCTTATTTTCCAGTCGGCAGCCCCACTCTTCCAGATCCTTTAGGGTGTACCCATAAGCTTCGACAATTCGTTCAAAAGCACTGGCGAAAGACCCGCCCTGTGATCCCATCGAAATTCTGACCTTGGGCTTCTGCTCAAAGAACTCATCAAAACTTGTGATCCCCACACTCTCCAGCAGAAAAAACTGCGCAGAGGAGGGATAGAAAATGGCAACTGTCCGGATCTCCTCCTGCCTTTCATCAAAAGAACCCCTGCCAAGGAATCCTTCATAGGCTAAGTTGCTGTGCGTTATCGCAAATTCCGTCTGATGTTCATTTAACCGTAAAATATTAGGGCCGGCTGATCCGGGGGTGATATTGATGACAGATCCCGGATAGGATCTTCCTGCGCTTTCGGCGATGGCTCCGCTCAACATATACCACAATCCCGTCCCGGACTCCTGAATCAGCGTGGTGTTGATCGGGTCGTTTTCGTTAGCGGTTTCACTGATTTCGCCGGGATCATTTTCTTCAACATTCATTTCCGCCGGGTTGCAGCCAGCGGCCAGCAAAACGGCACAACATAACACAAAAACTCTCCACACCCATTTGTTTTTCATCCTGACACCCCTTATCTTAAATTTATGAATGCTCTGCTTGAACATTGACCTTTTTCTGATTCCTGTGAAGCACGGTGATCGCCAAAAGGATCCCGATAGAGGCAGCAACATACATGACTCTACCCGACAGCACCATGATCCCGGAGAAGGCTAGTGCAATGCTGACGAAGCGGGAGACACGCTGGTTCATCCACCAGCCCTCCACGCCATAAGCTACCAACGCCACCCCCAGAATTGCCATCACTCCCGAAAAAACAATCTGCGAAGGACGACCAATCAACAGGATCGAAGGATTGTACACAAAAGAGAAAGGCAGCAGGTACGCCGCAATTCCCATTCTCATTGACCGAATTCCCACTTTCATGGGAGCAACGCCGGCAATCGAAGCCGCCACAAAAGAAGTCATGGCCACCGGCGGCGTTATTGACGAGGTCGCCGCAAAATACAAAATAAACAAATGGACACTGAGCGGCTCCAGTCCGGCTAATATCAGCACCGGTGAACAAATGACCGACGTAATGATATAGGCCGTGGAAGTACTCATCGCCAGCCCCATAAAAATCGTCATCAGCATCACCATGACCAGTGACAGCAAGATGGAAAAATCCACCATGGACATAAGATAGGAAGTAAACTTGGTCGTAATCCCGGTGATATTGATGATCCCAATCATCACACCGCAAGCGGCCAGCGTCGAAACAATCATCATTCCACGATTCACCGCAATCTGCAACGCCTTGAAAACCCCCGAGAAAGAAAACAATGACCGGCTGCCGAAAAAATTTACCAGGAAGATCACCAAGACGGTTTCAATGCCTGCCCTTACGGGCGTGACCCCCAGCGAGATCCGAAAGATCAGAAAACCAATGGGAACGAAAAAAGGAATTCCTCTCAAGACCAGCCTTAACAGAGGTTCCCGATCATTTGCTTCATCCCCGGCGAGACCCATTTTTTTTGATTGAGCATCGATCACAAAAAGAAGAGCCAGATAATAGATAACGGCAGGCAATACAGCCTGTCTGGCAATACTCCCATAGGGGATGCCAATCACTTCCGACATGATAAAAATCACAGAGCCCATGACCGGCGGTATAAAAGTGCCGCCAATAGAAGCACAGCTCTCTGCACTGGCGGCAAATTCAGGCGGATAACCCTTTTTCATCATTGCCGGAATGGTTAACGAACCCGTGGTGGACACATTGGAAAGAGGGCCTCCCGTAATCATGCCAAACATCGCCGAAGAAATCACCGCAACTTTCGCCATTCCCCCCGCACTCTTTCCCGCAATGGAAGAGGCAAAATCATACAGAAAATCGCCGGCGCCGGACTTTAAAATAAACGCCCCAAAAATAAGAAATATCATGACCTGGCCAATCGCAATGCCTAGGGTTGAGCCCCACAACCCGTAGCTTGTCATAAACAACCCGTCGACGATGTAACTGAATGAAAACCCCTGATGCGCAAACCGTCCTGGAATGTACTGACCCCCAAAAAGGTAGAGAAATGCCATCATGGTCAGCAGGGGAAGCCACGGACCCAAAACTCTCCGCGTGCCTTCCAGCATGAGGAGAATCGCCAGACATGCGAAAATCATGTCCATCGGTAAAACCGGATCAAAAAACACAAACCGGTACAGCAGCCTATCCACGTTCAGCCACAGATACCCGGTCACCACCAGCGCCAAAGCGGCCAGCAGAAGATCATACAGCGGCACACGTTCCCGCTGATGGTCTAAACCGGGCATCGTGTACGATAAGAAAATCAGGGCATAAAACAACCCGAACCCCATGCTTCGATGCAGCAGCGGCTCCGGGTAAGTAAGTGCCGCAGCCACCACATAAAACACAGTCAGCATCGTCAGTGCATCACGCACTGACTTTATTCGTCCGCTTAGTTTACGTTTGAAACCTGCCGTCAGTAAATATTTACGCATCGTATCCATCCATTAGCTGCGCCATTTTTTCCGCAATCACCCGAGAATTGGCATCATTTTGAATATCGTTATGAAACACATCCATTTCAAAGACTTCCAACTCTTTGATCAGTGAAGCCCAATAGGTTTCACGATTCCGCCTGGAAGCGCTGTCCAGCATTGCCTTAAAATAGTACACCTTACCCTCATAAGCTTCCTGCCTGTAATGCTGAAGCGCCCACTTCAATGCAGCCTCCTTGCCACCCATCATAAGCAGCGCCTGATTGCCTGTTTGCACCGACACCCGGTAGATCCAGTATCGCACTGACTCCACGGCAAGATTCATCAAACTGCTGCATTTCTTCGCCAGCAGTGCCCCTGTTTCAGCCAGAGGTTTTTGTTTCAGCTGTAACAGGCTGTTTTTCAATTTTTTCCAGAAAATAGTGTCCGTTAAACCTTTTCCTTCACCATTTCCGCGTGAAAGATCCGGCGAATCCAGCATGACCAGGGTGGAAATCTTTTTCCCCTTCCTTTGAAGATTGATTGCCACTTTCAGTGCCAGAATGCCGCCATAGCATCTTCCCAGCAAATGATAAGGCCCCACGGGGTTCAGTGCAAGAATCTCCTCGGCGTATTGTTCGCCGAGAGCTTCAAATGCCAGCGGGTGCTGCCACGCATCCGCATCCATGTTGAAGCGGAATCCATAAACGGGCCGGTCCTCTTCCATATGGCGCCCGATGCCGTGATAGGTGACCGCCTCTCCATCACCGGAGTGCACACAGATTAACGGCGGTTTTGAGCCGGAGTCTTTAATGGGCACCAAAAACCGGTACGTCTTGTCTTGCTGACCCATCTGGTCAAGATACTGGCCTAACGCCTTGATTGTTCTTTTTTCAAAAAAAACGCTTACTGGGATCTGGCGGTCAAACCGGGTTTCAATAAGACTCATCACCGCAGCCCCCGCAAGCGAATCGCCTCCCAATTGAAAAAAGTCATCCTCCCGTCCAATATTCCTTGCTTCCAGTACCTTCTGCCAAATGCCATGCAGCGCCTGCTCCGTTTCGGTGAATGGCTGACTGGCTGACAGTACTTCTTCCGAATGCCCGGTATCCTTTTTCAGTACCAGCTCCGAATGCACCGTGCTTAGCTGCTGATACAACAACTTGCGCTGCACTTTTCCATTTTCGCTGACCGGCATCTCCCTGAGAACAAATAACAAAGTCGGCATTTTGTAATGGGGAATATGGTTTTCCAGAAAATCACGCAACGCACGAAGACGAAGGCTTTTCCCTTTTTCCATGACAAGGGCAGCGCCAACTTCCTCAGAGCCAATCCTGTTGGGATAAGGAAAAACAGCCGCCTGCACCACATCCGGGTGGTTCATCACCGTTGCTTCCACCTCATAGGGAGAGACCTTCTCCCCACCCCGGTTGATCATTTCTTTGATTCGTCCTGTGATGAACACATATCCATCATCGTCGATATGCCCCATGTCCCCCGTCCGAAACCACCCATCGCAGAAATAAGTTTCATTGGATTCTTCCGGGTTTTCGTATCCGCTAAAAACCGTTGGCCCTTTAACCAATATTTCCTGGTCCAGCACCTTCAGTTGCGGCCCGATGGAAACTCCCACCGACCCTTCCCTATGCCCCAAAGGCGCCTTATAGGTGGAGGTAAGTGCGGAAACTTCCGTCATGCCGTACGTTTGGATCACCTCTACATCAAAGACAGCTTCCAGCTTCGCCTTCAACGATTGAGCGAGAGGCGCCCCGGTGGCACGAATGAACCGAAGCGAGTCTGACTGGATGGAGATCTGGTTGTTTGTCAGATGTTCTGCAAACGAACTTAACACGGCAGGCGGAGCCGTAAACGAAGTAATCGGCTGGTTTCTCAGCAGCCGGATGACTTCGTTGTGGTTGAACCGTTCCAGAATAATCGCCGTTCCACCCACGAATAAAGATAAGTTGATGCTGCCTGTGAACTGACTTGTGTGCTTCTTCCCCAAAACAAGCGTGGTGGTGGTTTCATCCAGTTCATAGTAACGCTTGTTGTCAATAATGCTGCTAACCTTTGAAGCGTAAGAAACCGGGACAATTTTCGGGGTGCTTGTCGTACCCGAGGTGGTGGAAACGATGGCAATGTCTTTGTGCTGATCACGTTGGTTCTTGTCACGATCGTCGCAGAAATGTTCATCCATGCGGGATAGCCTGCATTCCAGGCCGTTTTCTGATTCCTCCAGAGCAAACAAAAAGATGCCCAGCCCAAGTTCACTGGCCACCTGAATGTATTGATCCGACGGGTGATCAACCAACAGAAAATCGATGTTAAGAAGCTTGCACAGAAAAACAAGCTTCCGGTATGGGAGCTCCCCATCCAGAGGTACATATACCGCATCTTCCATGAGCGGTAGTCCAAAAAGCGCATAGCTAAAGCTACTATGGGCTAATAAGGCAATCCGGTGATAGGAAGCGACACCCGACACCGCCAGAAAATGATGGATTTGGTCGTAAATCCTGCTGATATTCCCATAAGAAGCCGTCGGTCCCTGAGAAAACTGAATGCCTGTCTTGTCTGGAAAATGGGCAGCATGAGTATGTATCTTCCCGGAAATAATTGTTTTGTCCATTAACGATCCCATTCCCTCGTTAGTGATTGATCTGTTACTGTGTTAATCATAACAGATTTTTTTTGAATTGAATATATTTTTGTCATACTCTGTCACCCCGGACAAGCCGATGACCTGCATCACTTCCTGCAAAGACGCAGCGGGGACGGTTCCAACTGCGTCACTCTGTAATGAGTACAAAATGGTGCAAAGGGAACCGTCCCTGCGCGTCAGGTGTTTTTGGCCATGCGAAGCAGGGCACTGGGGGAAATGTCGGTCAGGCGGGCCAGCTGCCGGGAAGAAACGCCTCCCAGCTGCAGCAAAGCCCGCACCACCTGCACCCGTCGTTCCGGCTTTTCTCCCCGAAGCCGCATTGGATCCAACTTCCACTGCATTGATATGTACGCCCGCAATTCTTCATCCGACCATTTCCGGCTGTCGTCGTCAATGTCCAGGCAGCGGTCATGGGTGTCCAGCCGGTGAAACTTGTCAAACCGCTCAAGGGCCAGAGCCGGATCCGCATGAAACATGGCGCAGACCAGGTAGGGGTCCACCAGCAGATCAGGACAACTGGAAGGGTTATGACCAGTGGCCTCATCAAGATCACATGCACTGGGTGAGATGCGGGAAGCTGAACCATCTCCTGCGGCCGACCCGGCTTCCTGTTTCATCCACTGCATCAGCTCCCGGCAGCTGCTCCAGGGAAAATCCGCCGGATCATCACACAGCCCTGCTTTCACCGGGTTTCGGTGGATATAGCGCAGGGCCGTGGCCAGGTACGCGTCGTCCTCCACCACCTCGCTGCGGAACCGGTCCTGAAACAGATGGCCGATCCGGTCGTATTTTTTGTTGTACCAACCCACAAAACTGCCGCAAAGCCGTCGCATGGCATCCGACAGGGGCTCTTCCTCCTCCTTCAGTAACAGGTGCACGTGATTGTCCATCAGGCAGTAGGCATAGAGCCCGAAGCCGCATTCATCCCGGTATTTGCGCAGCCGCTTCAAAAACGCTCCATAGTCCTGCTCACAGTGAAAAATTCGGTCCCGGTTGTTTCCCCGCATAATCACATGATAAATCCCTGTCCGGCTCTTCTTTCTGGCTGTTCTCGGCATGGTGTCACTCCTTTATGGATTGTGTGGTTGCTATGCTGTGGTGCAGTGGGGACGGTTCCGCCTGCGTCATTTTGGAATGATTACAGAGTGACTCAGAAGGAACCGTCCCTGTGCGTCAATAGTCAGCTGAATCGGGCTCACTCTGATATGGCCCCCATCAGTTCATGGGCCAGTTCTTCATTTTGGAGGCGGATCATCGACCCTTCATTGAAACCTCCACCCAGAATATCAACACCGCCGTACCAGACAATCCGGTTGTCGATGATCATAAATGTATATCTGTTTTGCGGCACTTGAAGCACATTGGCCCCCTTCATCACCATTTCATTGATAAACTTTTCCACATACCCTTTCTGCTTCCCGGTATAATCCTCCAATGCCTTGATGCACACCGTTACCCTGACACCGGCTTTATATTTGTCCAGCAGCATGCCTTTCATTGAATCGACTTTCCTCTTTTGCACATAGGGACTTGAGATCAGGATATCCTTTCCGGCATTTTTAATGTCACCCATTACCTGTTCAAGATAGTTGGATTCGTTGTAAATAACACTTCCCACATCAACGTCTCCAGCACATGCCTTCATGCTGTATCCAACTGACCGGTAGGCTGTTAAACGTTTGTGATACATGCGCTCCATGACGGGAATATGAACATCCACATAATCGTAAATCAATACCTCCTCCTTGCCTTCATAGCGCCTGTGAAGCCGTCCCGCATATTGTGCGACGGTTCCTTTCCACGCGATGGGCAGCGCCATGAACAAGGTATCCAGCCGGGCTTCATCAAACCCTTCGCCGATCAGTTTTCCGGTGGCGACGATCACATACCTGTCCCTGTCATGCAAGAATCGGATTTTTCCCACTGCAGCTCTTCTGTCTTTTGCCTTTAAGCTGCCTGATAATTGGATGACTTCAAAATCCTTGTCTTTCATCATCTCCGCCAACAGTTCGATATGACTGGTACGTTCAGTGATTACCAGCGGGTTTCTGCCTGCCTGAATGGCTTGTTCCACATCCGTGACAATCAGCTGGTTTCTGTAGGTGCTTTCGCAAAGGTGCTGATAAACTTCTGTGATATGCCATTCATCACATCTCTTTCCGGTTGGCATCCGCGTTGATGTAAACCGCGGCACCACATAGTGATCAAAATCCCGCCGTTTCGCTTCCTGCCTGGCGTCAACCTTGTATCTGACGGGGCCGCACAGCATAAAGATGATCGGATGATGCCCATCTTTGCGCACAGGGGTGGCCGTTAGCCCATACACATATGTTGCATGGGCTTCGCTGAGAATTTTGCTGAAATTGACCGCTGAAACATGATGGCATTCATCCGCGATGATCAAACCATAATCCTTAATGAGGGGTTTGACGGTCTTGTCCTTCTCAAACATCGATTGCATGATGGCAATGTCCACAATCCCGTTACGTGTTTTTTTGCCGCCTCCCAGCTGACCAATAATCGATGCATTCTTTCGTTTCTTTTCAACACTTTCGTTAATGGCCAGAAAGTGTTCGAGTCTTTCTTTCCATTGATCTGCCAATTCCTTTGTATGCACCAGGATCAGCGTGGGAACAGCTTTTTCAGCAATGATCCTGGCGCCAATCACCGTTTTTCCAAACCCTGTCGTCGCTGACAAAACACCGTTATTGTGGTTGTTCAGCTCGCTGAAGGCCTGTTCCTGATGCTGGTTCAGCTGGCCCAAAAACGTCATCTCCAGGGTTCTACCTGAAAATCGCTGCTCCATGACGGAATAGTCAATGTTCGAACTGTCGAGAAAAGCACACAGCGTCTCTTCAATGCCTCTCGGCAGTACGATGCGCTGTTCATTTTCAGCGTACATCACCGTTACCCGAGGGGTTCCGTACGTTGACTGTCTCATTGCCTGCTTTGCATAGAATTCCGGGTTGGCATAGGATGCCAACTTCCGCAGGAAATGAAGTCCTCTGGAAGATATGCCCTGCTTGCTGATTTCAATTCCTGTTCCCCTTTTCAGGACAAGTGTTTCAGGAAAATCATTTTTCTCCACCCGGCACTTTCTATAAAGATCATCTTCATGGCTGTCATGACCATGATCATGAACTTCTTCACGAACAAATTCAGAAAATGCACCGGCTGTCTTGTGCGATTTTACAAATGCTGTGATAAATTCTTCCGAAATTCTCGATACCTGTGACAGATACTGCCACTGGTCTTCAATTTCTTCCAGCGCCTCATCAATAAAAACAGAGTTGTGCCGCATTCTGGCTTCCTTTTGCAGGGGCAGGGCAATCAGGTTCCCGAAACCATCTTTTTGGAGGAAGTCCTGGCTGGGAACCAGCCGGTCATAGGAGTCAAAGCGAATGTTGTTACTCTCTTGCATCGCCAAATCCAGTAGTGTGCTGCCGAACTTTCTGGCGATGGATGCTTTCATTTCCTTCTCAAAGAAAAACCACAGGTGACATCCGTTGCCCGACCGCGATCGTTCGGCATAAACCGGAATCCCGTTTTCCCGGCACAGTCTTCGAACCACAGCAATGTCATCCTGCCAGGTTGCTTCATCGAAGTCCATCACCAACAGATAACAGGTATCATCCGGTGTCAGCGGGTATAGGCCGAGCACATGCTCCCCCAATAGATGCTTTTTCATTTCTTCATGATTCAGCGGAGCAAACGCACTGTTGCTGCATTTCGCACATTTAATCCTGGGTTTTTCACAAATTCCGCGTTTAAAATCATGATAGCAGTAGGGCGAATACCCCGGCTTGTTCTTCCATCGCTTGGCGCAAACATCCGCCCTTCCTTTGAACAGGGACAAAAACAGCGAGATCTTTTCATGGCTTGAGCTGTTTTGTGTTACATGACGGCATGAGGAGAATTGAGCATCTGTGATTGGTCCAGCATGTTCCGCTGCAGGTTCAACATGCTCAGGAGCAGCCATCGCATACTGAGCGGCAGTTTCCGGATGCCGGAGGAAAGAAGGTGAGCCGGCTGCAGGTTTCCTCTTTAGGCGGTTGATTTCGTCCTTTAGAATCCGGTTTTCTTCCTCCAGCATTCTGTACTTTTCCAGCAGTTCACTGTATTTCATTTAACATCCTTCTCCTCATCCTCATGGGTTTCTGGTTTCATACAGAATCCATTGCAAGATGCCATGCCATGACACGATGTAGCTGTAACCATTCCAAAAAGACGCAGCCGGAACCGTCCCTGCGCGTCACCCCAGGTCTCATCTCATTTGATCAAGGGTAATCAGGTGTACATTCGTCCTGGATTTTGAATAATCGATCAGTTCTTTCGTAAAGCCAGATTTTGAAAACACAACATACCAGGTTGCTTGTGCATCCGGCATAATGCGGGACTGCAAGCTGATCATCTTATCCAGCACTTTCTGTCCCACCGGGTTCAGTGTCCATTTACATTCACCCACCAGCAAATGGCAGTCCTGGTCAAGGGCAACAATATCAACCTCTTCAGACTTTTCCCACCATCTTCCCAACATCATGAAATAAAACGGGGCTTGCCCTTCACTTTTAAGCCGATTCAAAAACTGCCTGGAAACCTTCTCAAAAACACTCCCCATAAAGCGATTCAAATCCGGTTTGATAATAGTTTCAGTTATGTGCTGCCCCCCCGAATCAATTAATTCCGACATGTAGGGAAACATGTACGTGAAATAAAACCGAAAATAAGAATCTTTCAGAAAGTAAAGCCCTTTTCTGCTTTTTGCCTTTTGTTTGACCGGCATTGTCACCGGGAATTCCTTTTCAACGATCCCCAGCTCGATCAAATTGTTCAGATAATAGGTCAGTTTCGTTCGATCGATGGATGATTTTTGTTCGATTTCGTTCATGGTGGTACTTCCAAGTGCAATCGCCTGGATGACTGTGAAATAAGACATCACTTCCCTGAGCTCTTGTCTTAACAAAAATTCGACCTCATTAAACAAGATGGAGCCTCTCTCCAGGGCAATTTCATTTAGATTCTCATCCAATGATTTCTGTTGGTTTATTTGAATGAGGTAGTGCGGGACCCCTCCAAAAATGCCGTAATACTCAATGACCCTTTCAAAGGGGATCTCGAAAAGCAGCTCAGCCGTTTCATAAACAGAAAGTTCGTTCACTTTGTAATTGCCGGTGAGCCTTCCATACAGCGGATTTTTCGCGGACAACAGCTCTTTTTCCATAAAAGCCATGGAGGATCCACAAAGAATCAGCATCAACTGCGTGTTTTTAAACTTCAAATCCCAGCTGTTTTGAAGAATGGAAGGAATGGAGGGATTCCCGTTTACCATATAAGGAAACTCATCAATCACCAGCAGAACCCGCTGCTCTTTTGATTGCTCTGCCAGGTATTCAAAGGCTTCTTCCCACGACTTGAAGGCACTGATGAATTTTTCCAGTTCAGTGCCCTTCAGAATGGCTTTCGAAAACAGCTCCAGCTGATTCTTATCCACGGTCTCAATCGCAGAGTAAAAAATATGTTTCTTCTCTGAAACAAACTTTTTAAGAAGCTCCGTTTTTCCGATGCGCCTTCTTCCATAGACCACCAGAAATTCTGATTGACTGCTATTGAATTTTTTTTCCAGGTAAGCCAGCTCTTTCTTTCTGCCTGCAAACATACAAATCCCCCACAACTCTTATTGATCATATTATACATCAATCGAATATTTTTGTCGAGTCATGATTAGACTAAATAAAGCTCGATAATTCATAAGCTCAATTCATAGTTCAGGTATTGGATATGCGATGATCGAGAAATAAAGATACACACCTCCGGCTATTCTGGATTTCAACTCCATATCAGCCGAAATAATGAAGTTGTCAATAGGCACAATTTGGGAATAACCCATGTGGTGGAGCAGAGAATACCTCAACGACTGATCAATCTGTAACCATTCTAAAACGACGCAGAAGGAACCGTCCCCTGTGTGTCATATTTTATTCGATTATACTCGAATAATTATTGATTTCTTGTATTTTTTAATGTATACTTTAAAAAGAGGTGATCCACATGAAGAAACGCGACCTGTATCTGGAAAAGTTGATTCAGTTTAAAGATAAGCCGCTCATCAAGGTGATTACCGGGATCCGTCGCTGCGGAAAATCGACGCTGTTATCGCTGTTCAACGCATACCTGATGGAATCCGGCGTGCCGGAAGACCATATCATCCGAATGAACTTTGAATCCTTTGACTTCGATCAGATCACCAGTTACCAGGAACTTCACGCTTACATCAGCGAAAAAATCACCCATCGCAGCGAGGTTCATTACCTGTTGCTGGATGAAATCCAGCAGGTGGATGCCTGGGAAAAAGTGATCAATTCATTCCTGGTGGATGTCCGGGTGGATATCTATCTCACCGGCTCCAACGCCACCCTCCTGTCATCCGAATTATCCACCCTGCTGTCCGGCAGGTATGTGGAAATCAAGATGCTGCCCCTTTCGTTCAGAGAATACCTGGATTTCACGAAAACCGACCCTCAGGGCGACCTGCTCCCCGCATTCAATC
The DNA here is from genome assembly GCA_033549305.1 of Bacillota bacterium. Lineage (GTDB taxonomy): Bacteria > Bacillota > Clostridia > Peptostreptococcales > Tindalliaceae > Anoxynatronum. Next base: position 27,810 of record JAWSUV010000013.1, read on the forward strand.
AATACCTGGAATTCGGCGGACTGCCCATCGTGGTCGAGCTGCTCGATCACCCGTCCACGATCGGGCCGTTTCTGGAGGGAATCTACAACACCGTGCTGATGAAAGATGTCGTCGAGCGCAACAGCATCAGGGATCCGGCCCTGCTGGAAAGCGTGCTGAAATACATTGCGGCCAATGCCGGCAGCATAGTCTCCACCAAGCGCATCAGCGATTACCTCACCAGCAGCGGCAGAAAAACCAGCAGCGACACCATCGACAATTATCTGAAAATGCTGGAAAGCGCATTCATCATCTACAAGGCCGGCCGCTATGACCTGAAAGGAAAAATGTTTCTCAAAACCCTCGAAAAATACTACATCGTGGACACCGGCATCCGCAACCAACTGACCGGCCTCCGAAACACCGACTACGGCCACATGCTGGAAAACATTGTCTATTTCGAACTGCTGCGGCGCGGCTATGCTGTGTCGATTGGAAAAATCGGCTCACTCGAAGTAGATTTCGTCGCCACAAGCGCCAGTGAAAAAAGGTACTACCAGGTTTCGGCCACCATCCACGACGAAACCACCCGGGAGCGGGAACTCCGTCCGCTGAAGGCAGTTCCAGACAATTATCCGAAGATTCTTCTTACAATGGATCGAACCATTTATGACGATTTTGCCGGCATCAGGGTCATCAACATCATTGATTTTTTGCTGGAGCTGTAATCATTCCAAAAAGACGCAGCCGGAACCGTCCCCCTGCGTCAGCGGGGCATGGTCTTCCAGAGCGCCATGGGGTGGTACTGGATGCGTCGAAGAAGATCCGGGTCATCAAAGAGCAGTTCCGGCACATAGACGCCGTTTTCAAATCGCTCCAAAAACCCTTTCTCCTCCTCTGTCAGCACCAGCAGTCGCTGTAGATATTCCTTCACCGTTTTCTTAGCTGCTTCCAGGTTAAAATCATCGCCTCTTTGAAGAACCGGCAACAGCTCCGTCTTGATGACGTGCCTGCTAATCCTGTCCATGGCATCGGTTTCAAATGTTCTATTCACACTCTTTGACGATATGGCTCCATAAAACACCACGCACTTCCGGAGCATCACTTCCTCGTGAGCATCAAAAAGACCCGCAGCAATCATGCTGGCCGTATCATACAAATCCCTGGCAGCGGCTCTGTTTAACAGTGCGTTGATCTTGCTGCCATAGATCTCGATGGGGTCCAGTGTTTTTACTTGATAAGCTCCGGCAAAATGCTCCGACACGATGGCTCTCTCCCCTGCCGGCAATATGTGAGCACGAAGCATATAATTGATTTCCAGAAGGTATCCCTGATGAATCCCATCTCCTTGGCCTTTTTCCCCAAATATGCAATCCCGTAATCAGCCATTTTCATCACGCCCCTGATCCGTTAGGTCGAAAACACCCTCCGACACCACCAGCTGCCACTCGCCATTGTAATGGCTTCCGCCCACCCTGTCCCGCAACAGGTACCGGGTACTTTTGCCGATGCGGCTTTTACAGTGGTCAAAAAAAGCTGCCGACAGCTGCATTTGCTGCCTGTAATGCGCCAGAAGAAACCCGGTTTTCTGATACAGCACCTGCATCTCATAGACCGCCAGATATCGTTTCAGTTTGTCCTCGTCCAGGTAAGGCACCCTGTCAAGGCATTGCAGCAGCTCTTCAAACCCTGCGATCTTCTCAAAATCTTTGATGCTGTCAATCACCGTCCGCTCCAGATCTGTCACCCGCACCTTTTCACTGTGCTTCGGCTCCACCACTCCCGCATCCACTTTCGAGGCCACATACCGGTACCGGATCCCGTCAAACTCAAATGACCGGAATTTGGTTTTCGATGAAACATACATGTCATAAAACACCTGATGCGCCACACCGTGATACTCAAAAGCGGTGTGATGCGACAGATAGGCGGAATCATTCACCGCGCAGGCAATCTGATATCTGGAGGCAATCACCTGGCCGGTGGCAGGATTCACGCAGGAATACACATTCTGGCGGATCTTTTTCACCAGACCTTTTTTCATCAGCCGGTCAAGCAGGGAATAGGCCGTTTTCCGGTTTCCCGTCAGCTTTGCCACCTCCGCAGGCGAAAAAACCACCAGCTGTGCCAGTTCATTGTACCCTGTCAATGTGTCCACCCCACTTTCATTCTCCCCCGCAATTCTTTACTTTCAAAGAATGATGCACCCAAATTGAAGAGATCCTTTAAAAAAGAGAGCCGGAAGCGGCTCACGATACACTTGCATTTATCTGCGAAACGATGGAATAATCAATAATTTACTTTAAATTTATACCATTTATCTTTATATGTAAAGATATTTGTTCGCTTATTAAAGTCTCTCTTGGAAACCTGTCTTTCTCACAAAACTCTTTCCTGGCTGCCCCCATCCCCAAAAAGACGCAGCCGGAACCGTCCCCTGTGCGTCAGGCAGGAGAGCCGCCCCTTGCCTTTTTCTAATTTAACCGAATGAAAGTAAAGAATATAACCGATTAAATTTACATAATATGACCGAATGGAAATTGCAAATGTAACCGTTTTGCATTATAATTGTGTTGAGGTGAGTGAACATGAATCAGCAAATTTATTTACCAAGAATCATCGATAAAGCGGTGGAACGTCATCTAAGAACCTTTGGCGCTGTGTGCATTGAAGGCGCTAAATGGTGTGGTAAAACCCGGACAGCCATTGTTCACAGTAACAGCAGCCTTTACTTGGGCGACCCTTCAGGAAATTTTCAAAACAAGTCCCTGGCAAAATTAGATCCCACATTGGTGCTGGAAGGAGACCCGCCCAGGCTGCTCGACGAATGGCAGGAAGTGACCGAACTATGGGATGCAGTAAGATTCGAAGTGGATCGAAGGGGTAAAAAAGGGCAATTCATTTTAACAGGTTCTGCCACCCCGGCTCAAAAGGGTGTCCTGCATAGTGGCGCAGGCAGAATTGCCACATTAAGAATGAGGCCCATGTCTTTGTATGAATCGAAGGATTCATCCGGGCAGATTTCTTTTGAAGACATATGCAACGAAACCTATAAAAACAGTGCCACTGAAGAAGTAAAGCTGGAAAGACTCATCAAACTTATTATCAGAGGCGGATGGCCAGGGAGCTTGGACGTTGAAACATCCGAGTATACACTGATCGCAAAGGAATACCTGAATGCCATCATCAATCATGATCTCTATCGACTGGAAGGCATTAACCGCAACACCCGAAAAATGAATTTGCTCTTGAAATCCTTAGCCCGAAACGAGAGTACCACCGTTTCGATGAACACGCTCAGGCGAGACATAAAAGAACATGAAGAAGAAGACCTGGACAACGACACCATTTCCAGCTACTTGACCCTCTTTGAAAGAATGTTCCTCATCGAGAATCTGAAAGCTTTTTCTTCCAACATAAGATCCTCTGTCAGACTGAAGCAGTCCGATAAAAGGCACTTTGTCGATCCATCATTGGCCTGTGCCTTGCTGAGCGCAACACAAGAGATGCTTATTGGCGATTTGAATACCTTAGGGTTTTTATTCGAGGCTTTGAGTGAGAGAGACCTAAGAATCTATGCCGAATCTTTCAATGCACACTTGTTTCACTATCAGGATTATGACGGAGACGAGATTGATGCTGTCGTAGAACTGGAAAATGGAGATTGGGTTGCCATTGAGATTAAACTGGGAAGCCATCAAATTGATGAAGCGGCAAAAACCCTGATAAGAATCAAAAACAAAATCATCAATGGCGGAGGAAAACCACCAAAAGTTCTTTGCGTCATTTGTGGATTGTGTAAAGCCGCTTACTTAAGAGATGATGGCGTTTATGTGGTGCCCATCACAGCGTTAAAGCATTAGAAGACACATTGAGATAATACTTCCTGTCCGGATTAAACAAATCGATCGTCCTCTCCCTGCATTGTCTTAGGAACGATTAAGCCCCATCTTTTAACAAGAACGCCCTTCCCGTTTAATGCTTCTTCACTTAGATATTTCTTCATATGACCGGTTCTTTTCTCCATGACGCTTAATAAATGTTCCTTTATTCCCAATGATTCCCGGTGCCGCTCAAAGAAATACCCCGCCTTTTTATAAAGCACTTTTTTGTCATACGCCTCGAGATACATAAGCAGCTTTTTTTCATCAAGAACGTGGCATATTTTCAGAATTTCATCCAGTTCGTGCACGCCGCCACAGTAATCCGGCCTGTCGATCGAGT
>JAWSUV010000013.1:32022-35971 GCA_033549305.1 Bacillota bacterium
CGTTCTCTCCAGATCGGTAAGCTTTATTTTGCTGTTGAAACGATGGTGCGTCACACCGGCGCCTATTCCGCGGCCAACATATTTGTATGAGATGCCCTCATACACAAAATCAGTTATTTTGCTGTCCGACGCAACATAAACCACAAAGCCCGCCTGATGGGATAACCCATGCAGCTCAAAAGCGGAGTGATGCGTCACATAGGCGCTTTCACTGATTTTGCTGCCTATGAGGTAACGATCGGCTGCCGCTTCCCTGTTTTCCAGATGGACAGCACAATATAAATCCCGGCGCACCCGCTTCACAAGGTCTTTTTTGAGATACGTGTTTAAAAGCACCTTGGTATTTTGAGCACTGCCGACAACATGTTGGGCATCCTCAAGAGTAAATACTTCCAGCTTCAAAAAATCTTCGTAGTACTTCACATCCATCACCGGTTCCTTATTTATCTGTAATGTTAACAATAACCTTAACTTTCGCGCTATATTTAATACCATTATAATCCCCGTTCTTTATTTTTGCAACAAGTTAATGAATGTATTAACTTAACAGGTCAAAATGGAACTGAAAGATTGCTCCCGCAACATATTTAAAAAGCTCCGGTGGGTAACCGGAGTTGTAACCATTCCAAAAAGACGCAGCGGAACCGTCCCGCTGCGTCCAGCTGCTGAGCCAGAAACCAGCAGTCATTTCTTTCTGAACTCCCCTGCCACTGTCCGTTACGAATAGTACTTCTGGAACTTACTCTTTGGTTTATCCGGCAGAGACATTTTAATTTTCCCCGCATCAATCAATGGGGCCATATACGTTTTTATAAAATAGCTTGGTGCTTCAAAGCCAAATCTATCTGCCAGTTCTTCCCTGGTTCGTGGTGTACTGCAGAATTTTATAATCTCCTGTTCTAAATCAACCTCTTTATCTTGAACGACTGTCTTTTGGTAAAATATCACTTTGAATACGCCTCGCCGATCCATAAATACAGGCGCAGGCATATCCGCCTTTTTGAGTTCCGCCATGACCGTAGGAATTCCAGAAAACCTGTTTTCCGTATCAATCATTATTTCCAGCGCTCCCGCTATATACGGATTTCTGGTGTCTGCAGCCGCTTTCCCCAAATCATCCAGCGTAATTCTGCCATACAAACCGCCCGGATTCTCCAACTCCAATCTGTCTTCATACATCACCAGCCTTACAGGTGAATTTTCAGTGTGAACACTGTAATCCCTGTGTATAAGTGCATTCAGTATGATCTCCCGCACTGCCTTTAGTGGGTATTCCGGTTTATCCGCACGAGTTCCTTCTTCGGTGACGATCGTTTTGACTTTCATGTTTCTTCGAACAAAAGCCAATGTGCCTTCAAGCATTTGGGATATGGTTCCTTCTATCCGTTTATTGTCAACAAATCGCTCTCCGTCCCCGCCAAGTTCACCCACCTCTTTGCCCTGCACCACCATTGCTGTCACGCTTAGCTGCGGGAAAAATTCTTGTGGATATTCACCCAGCAGCATTAATCCCGCTAAAGTTGGAAAACCCTCCTGACTGATCCCTTGCGTTTCCAGTATTCGTATATCATCAAGATTTACCAAATTCACCTTTTGCCTGCGCAGCTTTATAAGATATTCAGTCATACTGTCCTTGTTCAAATACGCCATTGTTGCCCGGTCAACAGTCCGAAGTTCATCATGGATCCTTCTTTTAAATGCTTCATAGCTGTATATTTCATATTCTGTCATCGGCTGGTCAGAATCACCCACGCGAATGTAGGATCCCCGCAATCTCCCCGCCCCTTTGTAAAAGCATGGCTTATCATAAATGTCACACTCTGAAATTTCTGCACTCACAACAACCTGATCCTCTACCACAGCCACCGTAAATAATGGTCTTACGACAGGTTCCATCTGTAAAGACTGTTCCACTACTTTCTTTTGAAGGTCTTGGGCATCATATACACCAGCCACTTTATATCCAGCATCTTCATCAATTCCAAAAACAATAATCCCACCACCAATTTGATTAGAGAAACTTGATAAAGTATCATACATTTTTGATGGCGCCCCCCCTGATGCTTTTTTAAGTTCTATATGCTGTTTTTCACATTTTTCAGAAGTCATTTTTTTGACTAACTGCACCAATTCTTCTTCTAACATCTGATCTCCTCCTTCTCCCCTCCAATTATACTATCTTTTTATGCAAATAACAATATTTTATGCAAATATATTACTTTATAGTGAAATATAATTATTTTTATGCAAATTATCTATGAATTCTCTTGAAATCATTTCACTAAAATAAGCGACTTTACTTTTTTTCATATTAATAAAGACACCTCTATTGAAGTGTCTTGCGAAAACTTACATGCAATTGATTTCCAGCTGATGATGCATCTTGTAATCATTCCAAAAAGACGCAGCCGGAACCGTCCCGCTGCGTCAGGAACATCCCACCAGGTTTACTTCTTCCGGCACCAGCATTTGAAACACTTCGTCAATGGCCGCCTCCACCATGGGTAAAAAGTCGCTGTAGTAGGGCTCCCTCTCCAATGAATCCGTCTTATGTCCAATCCCATCCCGTTTGATCCGGTATTTATTCTTCGGATCCGCCAGCGCCTTCACGGAGGGGCATTGGCGAAATTGAACACTGATGTACTTTGTATAAATGGGCATCCCCCATCCCGGTGTTTTCAGGGGGATCGAACCGATCATCTTCGTATCGGGTCTGGCAACCGGCCTGCCATTGAACCATCCGTCAAAATAATTTATCCAGGATTCCATCAACACATACTTTTCTTTCTGCCGATGCCAGAGATAACACTCGTTGAGTGTTCTTTCCACGATCATCCATTTCGCCAGATACGCCTTCTCATACGCGTTGTTTTGCTCATGCATCAGGCATTTTTCTTCCATTTTGGTCCTGTGTTTCTGTAACTTTGCTATTTGCTCCTTTGGCAGTTTAATCACATTCATCACCTGTCTCGTCAGTAGTTGTTGTTCCATAGTACGCTTTTGCTGTCTGGGTTTCATCCTTGCTACCTGATCAACCCAACTTTTTTTGAGGTTCTCCACATACTGATTGCTCTTCTTGTTGGAGATTTGAATGCCTTGAAGATCAGCAATCGTGTTTTCCACGTTTTGTTGAATGTCTTTGATCATTAATCAGTTTTCTCCACCAGCCCCAGTTCCACTACTGCATGCTCCATTTTTATTCCTATCTCGTAAATGGCCTTCAGTGCCACTAACGAAATGACATGGTCCGGGTGTATTTTTTCTATTTGCTTTCTGAGATTGTCATCATTTCCCCAATTATAGTCATACCAATTATCCAGCAGCCTAAATAAACCTTCCATCTCCCCTTTGAGTTGATCCGACAGTCTGTGACTTTCTCTTCTGATTTGCTCAAATCGTTTTTCACCAATATACATATCGTAAAACGCTTCAACTGCTGTATAAGCCATATGCTCGTTTTTTTTATCATCCTCAGCCATCTGTATAATCTCATGAAACTCCACCTCATAGAATCGATAGACTCTGTGGTGATACTCAATAATCTTATCCATCATTGCACTCACGTATTTGGCAGCATTGGGAGCAAGGCCATATGGTGGCGGTGGATTCTCCCGGTACCCTTCAATTATCTCTTTTGATGATTTATAGATAATTTTTCCAATATATACTTTAACTGGCCCGGGAATTCCTTGCATAAACACCTTCAACAGTTCTTCCATCCCAATCCCTCCATGTATTGATTATTTTCTGTTGTAACCATTCCAAAAAAACGCAGCCGGAACCGTCCCCTGTGCGTCAGCGGCCGATGTAGTAGTACTCCACGACGGCCTCTTTTATGTCGTTGAGGTCAAGCTGCCGATCAGTTTTTCTTGCCCCAAAACCCCTTCTTTTCATTCTCCTATCTCTTTATTTGAAGAATATCTTTAAATATCTCCGCCGTTCGTAGAAT
>JAWSUV010000014.1:0-35855 GCA_033549305.1 Bacillota bacterium
AAGAGGCTTTGAGTCAGTATTTTCAATGTCTTCAACGTTGTTCAGTAGACCCTAATTCTTTTTAAATAACACTACGTTAGTCCAGGAGGAATTGTTTCAGTTCTGCCACATTCTCTGCCACTTGCTCTGCCCCTGAATCAATCAGCTCTTTTCGGGTGCCATAACCGTAAAGCACGCCTATGAAATGAAGCCCATGGCTCTTAGCACCGATGACATCATGACTCCGGTCACCCACCATCACAGTGTGATCTGGCAATAATCCATGTTCTTTCAGGACTGCTTCAATGACCTCCGCTTTTGCCGTGCGGCGCCCGTCCAGGTAACTGCCATAGATCCCTTCAAAAAGATCTGTTAACCCATCTTCTTCTATAATCTTTTCTGCAAAATCTGTGGGTTTTGACGTAGCCAGATAGAGTTTCCTGCCCTTTTGCTTTAAAGCCAGAAGCAACTCCGGAATCCCTTCATAAACTGTATGTTCCAGGATCCCCTTGCTCGTATAATATTCTCTGTATTTCAAAATGGCTTCACGAGCCTGCCCTTCATCCATGCCATGGAGTTCCATAAAAGAATCAAGTAAAGGTGGACCAATATATGCCTCCAATGCATTCAGGTCCATTACCTCAATCCCAAAGTGAGCCAGTGCATGCTGAACTCCTCTGGTAATCCCCTTTTTTGAATCAGTCAGAGTACCGTCCAGGTCAAACAATATGTGCTGCCATTGTTTCACTCTCAAATGCCCCTTTCATGAATCTTTGATCTTATTCAGCTTTTGTATTTTCATGGCTAACTGTGTTTCCGCCTTTTCTTTTTGCATCAGCCATTGCCCGGTTGGCATTTTCAATTAATTTAATCACTGAAATCCCATCTTTGGGATAAACCGCTATCCCAATGGAGATACTGAAGTCAGGATCGATTAATGCCTGCACCTTCTGCCGCAGACGTTCGGCAACCAATTTTGCCTTTGCCAGATTCAGTCCCGGCAGCATGATAATGAACTCGTCACCCCCATAACGTCCCAGTTGATCTTCATTTCGGATGACATTTTCAGCTGTTTCCGCAAGTTGTTTCAAAGCCAAATCACCCACAGCATGACCATAATGATCATTGATCTGCTTAAAATGATCGATATTAAACATCAAAATGACAAATGGCTGATCCTTGTTGTTGTTAATCTGGTTTTCAATCAAATCCATGATGCTAATCCGGTTCAGCGCTCCAGTCAACCCATCTCTCCTTGCGCTTTCAAGGATATGGCGATGATTTTGGGATAACTTGGATTCCCGATTTTCAGACGCATAAAGCGTCGTTTTTTCGATCGTTTGCTGCGCAATACTCAGTTCATGGCGACAGGCGATCGACTCTTCCCGCGCAACCAGGGAGAAGTGAGCTGCCCATAGAAAGTATGCCATAATCTTCAGTGTCACAGACACTTCCGGCATATAAAGTGACCGGTAAAAGAACTGAACCGCATAAGAAAAGACCAGCAGTAAACTCCCATAGAAAAATAGTCTGAGTAGTACCTTTTTTCGTTTATTTATGTAATATAAACCTCCAAGCGAGATTAAAAGTGTCCATAGATAATGTGGTTGAGGGACACGGTCTATTAGTTTTAGCGCCAGATTATGCAGCGTCAATAGTGTTGCGGTTGTGATGATCGGCAAGCCCAGAAATGGGAAGATAATGCGTTCCAAGTACTGCGACTTTTCCCAGTAGGTGCTAACCGCCAAGAATAGAATGAGCGATTCTCCCAGCCAATATACCTGCTCAAAACTAAAATCCGGAGTTAGGTTGAGCGCATTTATTAGATAAATCACCAACGGAACAATAAATATTCGCGCTCTCCTAACGACCATTTCATTCTGGTATGGGTGTTGGATTGACAGCAGTACGATGGAAAAACAGACCGCCAGCGAGATCATCCTCATAAACTGGTTCAATAAATTTAAGCTGTCCACCCTGCTCACCCCTTTCACCATTACTACATTCATACCTTTCTTCCTTCGTCTTATTCGTTTTTTCACCATTTTTGACCGATTTATACAACAAACGACCGCGAGCAGCCAGCCCGCGGCTCTGAATGATTCTTTATCGAGTTCTTACATGTGTTTTTCCGCCAGTTGTGCCAGCGGGCTGCGTTCCACCTGGCGGAGCGTGATGTGACCGGTGATATCAAAGGCTTTCATCTTGTCGACGGTATACACCAATCCATTGGATTTCGAATCCACCAGTACATTATCAATCTGGTTGTCTGACGGATCGCCCAGGAACAGGAACTTGGCGCCCTCTCCCGCCCGTGTCAGCATCAGCTTCGCCAGGTGGGGTGTCGTTTCCTGGGCTTCATCCACAATGACCAGCGCATTAGCCAGGGTTCTTCCCCGCATATAGTTAAAAGTCTTCATTTCCAACACACCTGCATCCATATAAGTGCTGATAAAGTGTTCAACTGAAAAATCCGGTTTCTCTCCCTTTCTGTAAGTCTGGGGGATTCCTTCCGCCTTGTTTTTATGCTTCAGATCGAATAAGTTGTCCACCGCATCATAAAAGGCCTGCATCCAAGGCTTTAACTTCTCCCGTTCCTCACCTGGCAAAAATCCAATATCATTTCCGGCTGGAACCACGGGACGCACAAAAATAATTTTACGGAAGAGCCCTTTTTCCAGTACTGCCTGAAGGGAGTACGCAATACTGAGAATACTCTTACCACTGCCGGCACCGCCCATGACGCTGGCGAAATGGATGGCCGGATCATGGAGCAGTTCCATCGCCATTTTTTGTTCCCGGTTAATGGGTTTGATACCCCAGGTGTATTCATTCACATATTCGAGCGGAACAATCGATCCCCTTTGCAATTTAGCCAGTATTTCATGCCCTGACTGGTCTTGACTTTTTATATGGAAAAAATGATTGGGGTAGACAGGCTCCTCAAAATATTCCGGAACCGTCAGCCCCCCCTGGTAGATCCTGTTGATGTCAGCCGATGGCATCATTGTCTCACTGAAGCCCTTGTAAAGGTCTTCCGTATGCACTTTATCGGTTTCATAGTCTTCCACTCTCATCCCCAGAGCATCTGCTTTCACGGTCATACACATATCTTTTGTCACCAGAATCGTTGGTCGTTCCGTATCTTTCTCCGAAATGCTTTTAGCAATGGCCAGGACGCGGTTATCATTTTTTTTGGTGTCCATACCCTCTGGTAGATTCAGCACATCCATATGGTTCATTTCAATCCGGATGATGCCGCCTCCAGGCAAGCGAATGCCATCCACAAAATTTCCCCACTGCCGGACTTTGTTAAGTTCCTTAAGTACCTGTCGTGCATGGTAGCCGACCATCCCACTGGATTTTTTAAGACCATCAAGTTCTTCCACTGTCACAAGAGGTAAAATTAAATGATTATCCTGAAAATTGTAGAGAAACAACGGATCATGAATCATCACATTAGTGTCGATCACATAGTTTTTGATCATGGGCACAGCTCCTTTAGTTTGAAGTTCACTCGCATTGTTTAGATAATGATACCCTATTCATCCTCAAAAACAAAGAGACATTCTGTAAATTCTTCAAACATTCCTGTCGTTTTTTCCCAGTGTGCTTTCGATAACGCCACTGGCTTTGTTTCCTCAACTCTTTGCCCGTATAACTGGATCTTTCTAATTCCATGTTTCGTGTTACTGATGCAATATTCTTGAGATCTGTTGCATTTAAATAACGCTGAGTCTTTTCACCTGCCTACGGAAAAGATGTAGCCCCAGCTCTTGGAAATCCGCTTTTAGATGCCGGTTTGAACGATCCGAAAGTCAAAAGGCGCCTCTTCATCCGCCCTTCATCAATTGAATGCTTCTGCTTTCGTACCGTGTGCGCTGTAAAGATCTTACCAATTCTCTGCTATCCCATGGTATACTAAAAGCAGCGCTTATCAAAATACACTATCACAGGAGTTGGATCGTATGACAAATCGAATCACCCTCTGTTTGGCTGGATTCGGCAACGCCGCACAGGCTTTCTGCCGCCTGCTGCTGCAACAGCAGCAGTATTTGTATAAAATGCATCAGGTTAAGGTTGACGTGACTGCTATTGCCGGCCGTTCAAAGGGAGCTCTTTTTGATCCAGTGGGCATCGATCTTTCCAGGGCTTTGGAAGAGGTGGCTCATCACGGAATGTTTTCATCGAATAATCCACAGTTAGCCTCATTGACCACCCTCGGCAGCATCCAACGATCACACGCACAAGTGCTGGTAGAGTTAAGCACCCTCTCAATAGAAAACGGACAGCCTGCCATTCAGCACATCGAAGAAGCACTGTGTCAAGGCATGCATGTGATCACTGCAAACAAGGGACCCATTGCGTGGGATTTCAGGCGTTTGAAAGAGTTGGCGGATCAGTCTGGAAAATGGCTGCTTCATGAGACAGTTGTGATGGATGGTGCCCCCGTTTTCAACCTGGTGAAAGAAACCTTGCCAGGCTGCTCAGTGACTTCTTTTAAGGGGATTCTCAATTCCACCACCAACTTCATCCTGGAAGAAATGGAAACCGGAATGGCTTACGAGGATGCCGTTAGAGAAGCGCAGCGAAGAGGGTTTGCCGAGGCTGATCCTTCTCTTGATGTAGAAGGCTGGGATGCTGCTGCAAAAACAAGTGCCCTGCTGAATGTATTGATGAATGGGAATGTAACCCCTCCAGAGATTTTACGTGAAGGCATCATGAAAATTTCGATGGAGGATGTAAAAGCTGCTCAGAAAAAAAACTGCAAAATAAAGTTGCTTTGTGAAGGCTGGTTGGAAAATGGTCAGCCCAGAGGCCGCGTTTTACCGTCGCTGGTGGAGAAAAATGATTTGTTCAGCACCATTGATGCCACTTCTTCCATCCTGTCAGTAACCACAGATCTGATGGGAGAAATATGTATGGTGGAACGCCATCCGGAAATTGAACAGACTGCCTATGGAATATACAGCGATTTGTTGACACTCATCCGGAAGACTTCGAAATAAGAATGTAAGCCGCAAACATCAAAAGCCGGATTCCGACGATCTGAAATCCGGCTTACCTGAAATAGATTAAACCCGAGTATCCCTTTCCCCACAATGAACTGAGATTCAAATCAACCCGATAGCCCCAGGAAGAAACTTCGATGAACACCTCGCCTGTCTTCTGATTCTCCAACAGGGCAGTGATCACCACCCAATGGCGCTGGAAATCATTCACTGTTGTTTCTCCCGTTAATTCATCAATCCAGTGTCTCACAGCTTGAAGCGCCGGATTCCAGGTATTGATCATCGCCACCGGACATCCGCTGCCAAGTCCCTGCCGAATATACTCCACCGCCTGGTGCAAAGACATCTGGAGGCTGGTGTTGAGATGGGGTCTTTTTTTTCTGTCCCGCCAGACCGGAACCAGCATCACTCCTTTTCGTGTTCCGTAGCGCACCAGTCTTTTGCTGAAGAAGGACAGGCCAGGTATTCCCAAAGAAGGAGGTGTTTTTTTAAAGATGTCACCCGGAACCCAATGATTCCAATTGGGCAAAGGCAGTGGCTTCACTACACGGTAGACCGATTCCATATGCTGGATAAAATGATCGCGGCGTGTATCGGGAAAAGGATACAGGTGCTTCCATTCTTCGCCACGATTTATTGCAAGATAGGCCAGTATATTGGCTGCAGCTACAGTTCCACATCCGCCATGGACGCCGTTGGATTTTAACAGCCACAGCTGGCTGCCACCAAAGTATCGTTTACGGGAGCCCGGTTCGTCAAAGATGAAGATAAACGCCTTTTCACCCGACAGACGGGTTGTGATAACATCCTCTGGGGGGGATTCGTGGTTTTGTATGCCGCCTTGTTTTTTTTCACCCACTTTATCCGGACGCTCCATTTTCTGATACCACCACCCGGATCCCGTTTCCGGAAGGATCATGAATCAACAGACTTCCCGATGATTCCAAAAAACTGATATTGTACTGATTCAGTTTTTCAATCAATAAGTGGCGTGCTTCCTGCTGCGGAAGTTCGAGTGTGATGTGCTTGAGCCCAACACAGTTTTCTGGCGGCGGTGACCCTCCGGCGCTTTCCCACGAATTTAAGCCAATATGGTGGTGATAGTGTCCCGTCGATAGAAATGCTGCACTGCCTTCCAGTTCCATCATCAGGTCAAATCCCAGTATCTGTTGGTAGAAAGCTGCCGTACGTTTTAAATCATTTGCTTTTAGATGAACATGCCCCATGATGGTCGCTGCCGGCAACCCCTTCCAGGACTCACCTGTGGCTTCACTCAGCAGGTCTTGAATCTGAAGACGATCCGTTCCCATCACTTCCGGTGCAGCATCTGCGCGATCCGAGTATATTTCGATGCCGTTTCCTTCCGGATCAGTCAGATAAACAGCTTCACTTACATAATGATCTGATGCCCCCTGGAGCTGCGTTCCGATTTGCTGAAAATGGATGAGCTGGTCTGCCAATGCAGCCCTGCTGGGCAGCAGCAACGCTATATGATACAGCCCGGTGGCATCTGGCGCCGGGCTAATGGCATTGTCCACTTTATTCAGTATTAGCAGTGGATGAATACCGTCAGCTGAAAGCTCTACTTTTGTATCGTTGACTCGATATTCTTTCAGCCCGATGTGCTCCTGATAGAAAGCTGACAGTTTTTCGAGATCGCTTGATTTCAGTGTTACCTGGGTGACCCGGATAATTGGTGATTTTTCTTCCATGGATCGCTCTCTCCTCTCTATTAAGTTGGGTTGTTCATTCACATGCTCACTGACTGCTCCTCTTTTCGGCGACCATACCGTAAAAATGTGCTGCAAAGCTCTTTTCACTGACGATTCGAAATCCTGTCATATCCAGCAGGGTCCTTGCTTCCTCCAGGCTGATGCGGTGGTGAAGCGGTGGTCCTTCTGGTGTTTCCTTTTTATCCCATTCAAGTAACGCCAATCTGCCTCCAGGCGGTAAAATTCGGTTGGCCTCCATCAAAAACTCCTGGCGGTCAGCGACTTCATGAAGTACGTTAGCCATCCAGACATAAGTAACGGATGCATCCGGCAGTTTAAAATCATAATTGTCGGTACGCATTGTAACCACTTTATTTCTTTGATGATCTGCCATGGTTTTATCGGTTTCCTGCAGCATTTCTTCTGAAGTATCCAGTGCATAGACCGTCCCTTCAGAATAAATGATTTCAGCGGCCGCCATGGAAAAATACCCGGTGCCGCATCCCACATCGGCGACAATATCGTGTGATTTCAGACCCATGGCCTTCAACACATCCTGTGCAGGCAGGTTTCTTTGGCGCCAGGCGTCCTTCAAAACTGCTTTATGGCGGGGATCGAACTTATGAACCGGTTCCAACAGCATCGTCAGGGTATAATGTGCTCCAATAGGATGCCCTTCCGCTGCTTCCAAATCATGTATAAACTGCACCTGAAATTCTTTAGCCGTTGCAGCAAGCCACAAGTGGCACAAAGCAATGCCCATATCAATTCCGTTTAGCCTGTCGTATAGCCAGGCTTTCAGCAGTCCGGTGTTCATCCGGTAAACATGAACTGCTTTTTCTGTAGTGCGAAACTGCCATGGCTGACTGTTGGTTGCAGAAGGTGCCAGCCGTGCTGCTTCAATGATTTCCGCATGGTAAGGAGTCGGGCAAATTAGCTGCCTTGTTTTTCGTTTAAACTCCTCCGCTCCCCCACGGTGCAGGGTTTCTTCCGGAATCCCGACAGACAGGGCAATGACAAATGGAAATACTGATTCTCCTTCGAACTGGCTGGTCGGTTTTGCCATACCCAGCCAGCAGGTCCCTAATCCCATGGCGGAGAGTGCCAGGTCCAACTGTTGGAGGATGAATCCGGCGTTTTCTAAGTAACCTTTCTTTTTCTCAGAGAAGAAAAGCAGGTAATGGGGTGATTTTATGGCTAAAAATCCCTTGACGGCGTCCTGTGAAAAGAGTTTGATTTCAGTCCGAATCGAATTATCCAGCAGCTTAACCTGTTGAATGGCAGTGTCGATTGCATCGATAGAAGATTGCGGCAAGCCCTCCATCCGGTATTTTCGAATAGATTTGCGTTTGAATATGGTTTGATAAAGTACAGTGGGCGTCATAAACCTGTCTCCTTTAAATTTCATCTGTCTCAATGAAAGGCACAAAGGCGAAACCGGCATGAGTCTCCCGTTTTAATTGACCATCCGGTTGTTTAATAATCAGCAGCATATTGCCCCAAAAATCGCTGATAGGGACCACCAGGCGTCCATCAACCTTCAATTGCCGCACCAGCTCATTCGGAACCTGAGTCGCAGCGGCACTGACCAATATCCGATCATAAGGCGCTGCTGGTTCCCATCCGTAGAAACCATTGGCATGATGCACTTCTGCATGAGGCCAGGAACCCTTTTCCAAGTTTCTTCTCCCAAAATCTGACAATAGCGAGAGGCGTTCCAGCGCTATCACCTTCCCGGTTTCCCCCGTCATCGCAGCGATGAGAGCCGTTGTCCAGCATGATCCGGATCCAACATCCAGCACGCAACTGCCCTTTTCCACCTGCAGCAGCTCCAGCATAAAGGCAACAGTGGAGGGTTGGGAAATGGTTTGACCCTCTCCAATTGGCAGCGGATGGTCATCATAGCATTGGTCTTTCAGATGGTTCGGTACAAACAGGCAGCGATCCACCTGTCGGAAAGCTTCCTCCAGTGCTGGCGACTGCAGGATTCCACGATCTTTCATTCGTTGGATAAGCGTTTCAAGTGTCGCCATGTGAAGCATCCTTTCCCTCAAATGGGATCCCGGTATATTCTCTAACTGCTCGTTATTACCATTTCAATACCCGCCATCCCAAATCATTTTGCTGCATTGGCAGCCACCTGTACCACGTCCCAGACAGTGGCATAGGGCGGCGCATAAGAAAGATCCGACAAAGCCAGATCATCCACTGTCATTTCATTGTGAATGGCCAGGGTCAGCACATCCAGTCTTTTAGCGCCTTCCACCGGGCCCATCAGCTGAGCTCCCAGCAAACGGCGGGTGTAACTTTCATATACCAGCTGGAGGGTCATTTCTTTGCTGCCGGGATAAGAACCGGCGTGGGTATGTCCGTTTACGGTCACTGTCTTGAAAGACAGTCCTTCGGCTTGGGCTTCTTTAGCGGAAAGACCGGTTTTACCAAAGGTCTTATCCATCACTTTGACAATGGAGGTTCCCACTATGCCGCCAAATGGCTGTGGATTTCCGGCAATAGCCGCACCTGCTAAACGGCCCTGTTTGTTAGCCGTGGTTCCCAGGGGTAAATAGGTCTCCTTTTTCATGACCCGGTGGTAGACGCTGGCACAGTCTCCCGCAGCATAAATGTGATCGAGATTCGTTCGTCCATAGGCATTGACACGGATTGCACCATTCTGCATCATTGATAGTCCCGATGACTTGAGCCAATCCGTATTGGGCCGAATGCCCAGTGCAAATATGACCAGATCTGCCGGATAGCGGCTCTGATCCGTTATGACAGTGTTTACCCGTCCATCGCCCTCAAGTGATTCTACGGTTTCGCGAAGATGCAACAATATCCCGTGTTTTTCCAGTTCAAGACCTGCCGCTTTTCCAAATGGTTCATCCATATGGTTCAATACCTGTGATGGTCGCTGGATCAACCGCAGTTTTTTTCCGCGTGCAATGGCTGCTTCTGCCATTTCTGCATTAATGTATCCGCCGCCCACCAACACCACTTGTTCCACCGAGGAATCCACTAAAAAACGATTGATGGTTTCTGCATCGGGAATGGTTTTCAGGGAGGAGACGCCCTTCAAATGAATCCCCGGCAACTTTGGAGTCACCGGATCAGCCCCGGTGGCTATGACCAGAAAATCATAGGCGACCGTCTCCACGACAGCCTTCAGCCGGTTTTGAATTTTTACTGTCTTTGCAGCTGGATCCAGTGACAGGGCTTCATGAAAAAGGTTCACTTCCACCCCCTGTTCCCGGAATGCTTGCGGCGTGCGAACCACCGTCTCATCCGCCTGGTCAAGATAACCAGCCAGGTAATAGGGCAGACCGCACTGACCATAGGCCACATGCTGACCCCTTTCATAGACTTTCACCAGCAGGTCCGGATTCTCCCGCTTGGCCTTGGCTGCCGCACTCATTCCTGCAGCTACTCCGCCAATTACTACCAGTGTTTGTTTCTTCATGCTGGCTTCCCCCTTCAACAGCTTCTCCAATTGAAAAGCAGGTAACATGATTATTCATGGAATACGAAATCATTTTGGCATTAATCAGGATATGATGGAAAGGTGCAATGAACAAAGATCCTTAAACTAAAAAAGAATGCAGCTTTCAACACCAGATATGTGTGTTTTAACTTATACCCAATCCACAAGGGTTACCCATCGCCGACATAAAAACTCTGTTAGCCGCCTTGGGTTTATTAACAACCGGTCAAGCACGCACTGTTGATAAATCCAGCACCTCTTTAGGCGTTACTGACACGTATCGAATGAGTCAGATGGAATTGAGGCCCATCTCCCAGCGGGGCGGACTCGAAAAGCTAGTGGATCTGCCACCTGGTTTGATGGATAGAATGGATTTGTCAGGAGGCTTCAAAGGAGATCTGAAGGGATCCGCGAAGAAACAGTATAGACCATTAAGAATGCCGTCTCCCGAAATTAATGGAGACAGCATTGGTGTCCGTTCTATTGGTTTATGAGCGATTATTGACCGCTTCCAGCGCACGGGCTGCATTATAGGAACTGCGTATAAAGGGACCGCTTTCCACAAATGCCAGACCCAGAGACAAGCCTTCCTGCCGGTAAGCATCGAACTGCTCAGGAGCCACATACTCTTTCACTGGCAGATGCTCCTTTGAGGGTTGCAGATACTGACCAATCGTGAGAATATCGCAGCGAACGGCAACCAATTCCTTCATTACGGCTGTCATTTCTGTTGGAGTTTCTCCTAAACCAACCATCATGCCTGTTTTAGTGAAAATCGTCTCGTCATATTCTTTAACCCGCCGCAGAAGTTCAATGGAACGGTTGAAATCAGCTCCTGGCCGCACCTTCCCATAGAGAGAGGGTATTGTTTCAATGTTGTGGTTAAGGATCTCTGGTTTCGCATCCAGAACCGTATGCAATGCTGCCGCCTCCCCTTGAAAGTCAGGGATTAAGACTTCAACCGTGGTTTTGGGATTAAGTTTACGCACCGCATGGATGGTGGCGGCAAAATGTGCTGCGCCGCCATCACGTAAATCATCCCTGGTGACCGAGGTGATAACAGCATGCTTGAGTCCCAGTTCTTTGACTGCTTCTGCAAGGTTCATGGGTTCATTTGGATCCGGTGGCAGAGCCTCCCCTTTTCCAACGGCACAAAAACGGCAACCGCGGGTGCACGTTTCCCCTAAGATCATAAAAGTCGCGGTTTTATTGCCAAAACATTCTCCCACATTAGGACAGTTAGCTTCTTCACATACCGTGTGAAGACGCAGATGCCGGACCATACCCTGCATGCTCTCCAGGCTGTGTTTGTTTGGCAGTTTTTTCTTTAACCATTCTGGCTTTCTCAGGGTGTCATCACTCGCTGTAATGGACATGTTCTTTCACCTCTTCCAGAGTCGTTGGTACCAACTGGCACTCAAATATACGTTCAAATTCATACAGCAGTGTGTCAGCAACCTGGCTGATATCGTCTACACAACCCAGTTTTTCCATGGATGTGACCCCAAATTCGGTAATTCCGCAAGGATTAATGAGCTTAAAATGGTCTAAATTCGTGTGGTGATTCAATGCAAACCCGTGCATGGTACTCCAGCGCTTGATGGCTACTCCCATTGCACATATTTTGGCATCATCGACCCAAACGCCCCGATAGGCAGGTTTTCGGTCAGCCGTTAACCCGTAGTGTGCCAGCGTGCGGATAATCCATTCTTCCAATGTCCAGACATACCACTGAACATCTTTTTTGAAGTGTTCCATATTCAGCAGCGGATATCCCACAATCTGTCCCGGGCCATGATATGTCACATTCCCGCCGCGATTACTCTCCGCCACGTCAAACCCCTGACTTCTAACCAGCTCAACGGGAAAAAGAAAGTCATCCTCTTTGCGGTTGCGCCCCAGGGTAAAGACTGGTAAATGCTCCACAAGCATCAAAATCCCCGGTTCATCTTTATGCCCCTGCAAATGCTGATTCACAGCTGTTTGCAGGTCAAAGGCCGACTGGTAATCCATCAGACCCAAATCCAGAAACGGCAATTTTTTCACACCAACACACCATCCTTTACCTTTTGTGCTGCCATAGATCCAATCTCACAAAGCACCAGGGCATCATGAGGCTCCTCATCAATCCAGTTCAGGAACCAGCGCCGAAAATTTATTCAACAGATGTTGGCACACCTTCGTACTGGGTCTGTTTAAGAAAAGCATCCTGAATCAACCGGTGAATGAGATGGGTGTAGGTGAGGCCGCTGACTTCCCACATCTTTGGGTAAAGACTGATTTTCGTAAACCCAGGCATTGTATTGACCTCATTCACCAGTAACCTGCCGGTATCCCGGTCCAAAAAGAAGTCAACACGGGCCAATCCCTGACATTCAAGCAGCTGATAAACATTCAGTGCAGTTTGACGAACGTGTTCCTGCTGTTCCGGTGATAGATCAGCAGGAGTCTGAGTACGACTGGCCCCGGAAAAATATTTGTCTTCATAATCATAAAAATCGCGTGATGGCAACACTTCAGCCGGGAGGGAAGCCTGCGGATCATGGCTGCCCAGGACTGCGCATTCAATCTCCCGGGCATTCACTGCCTGTTCCACCAGTACCTTGCGATCATATACGGCTGCATATTGGAGCGCATTTTCCAGCTCGTCACAGTTGGCCGCTTTACTGATGCCCACACTCGAACCCAGATTAGCCGGTTTCACAAAAACGGGGAATCCCAGCTCCAGTTCAACTTGGAGCATGAATGTTTTCAAATCCGTTTTAGGGTGACTGATGCGGGTTTCCAGATAGGGAGTTTGCTCAAATCCCGCCTGCTGAAATAAGCGTTTGGCGATACCCTTGTCCATGGATAAGGCAGAAGATAAAACCCCAGCTCCCACATAGGGAAGTCCACACATTTCCAGCAGGCCCTGCAGACGGCCGTCTTCGCCGAAAGGTCCATGCAGCACCGGGAATACCGCATCCACATGTAACCGTTCCAGTTGGTTATCACGCTTTGCATATATCCTTCCCTCGCCAGGAGAAACCAGCAGTGTCGCCCTGCCTTCCTGATGGGTAAATCGCGGCTCCGTAAAGCCCGGCCAGTCAGGCTGATTTACCATTACCTGATCATCCATCAATTCAAAGTATCCTTCCGGGGTAATTCCCGCTGCAACGATGTTATACATTTCCTTATCAATCGCCTTGATCACTGAAGCAGCCGACATGACAGATACTTCATGTTCCGATGAGGCGCCTCCGAAAAGGATCAGAATGTTCTGCTTTGTCATTTTGGTTCCTGCCTTTCGAGTTACAGTATTTATTCTTTTTTCTCATGAAACCGGAAGGGTGTGCGTAACCTGTACCTCCTGATAGATCAGCGAAAGTTTGCTTCCAGCTGCCTGAGCTTTTACCCGATCCTTGAAAAGTCCGAATACCGTGGGTCCGCTGCCGCTCATTAGGCTGGCAGTTGCGTTAAATTCAAGCATTTTATGTTTTATTTCGTCTATTTCCGGTACCAGGGGTATCGTCACTGTTTCCAGCACATTGGCCATTGCTTCAGCCATTCCTCTTACATCAGCATTTTTCATGGCACTTATCAGGGCCATGTTATCAGGTCGTTGATGGATGCAACCCAGATTCAGGCGCTGGAAGACTTCCCGTGTAGAAATGGATATTGCTGGTTTAACCAACACGACCCAGAAGTTTTTCGCCAAAACAAGCGGTGTTAAGCGGTCCCCAATACCTTCTGCCAAGGCGGTTCCCCCCATGAGACAATAGGGTACATCCGCCCCCAGTTGGAGTCCCAGCATTTGCAGCTCTTCAATACTCATCCCCAGACGCCACAGCTGGTTCAATCCTTTTAGCACAGCGGCTGCATCTGCACTGCCACCAGCTAAGCCCGCCGCTATCGGAATGCGTTTCTTGATTTCTATCACTACCCCGGTTTCAGCCAGATTGATCCCAGATTTTGTTCCAAGAAGTTCGGCGGCACGCCAGGCAATATTCCCGCGCTTCCTTGGCAAAAAAGCAGCATCGGTTTTTAGGTGGATGCCCGGCACTGATGATAACCGGATGTCTATGTGATCGCACAGAGCCACCTGCTGCATCACCATATGCAAGTCATGATAGCCATCCTTTCGCCTGCGCAGCACATCCAGCGAGAGGTTAATTTTCGCATATGCCGGGATAGTGAGACTCTGATTCTCCTCTGAGGTCATGGCAACAACTCCTCATTTAGAACTATTGAACAGCCATTCTTTGTCATGGTGGCGTCGGATCATAAGCGGTGCACATTCAATCAATTCCCTGCTGTTGTTTGACACTATGAATGAAAATAACGCAATAGTCTGGATCGGTAAATGATAATGGCCTTAGCCGGACATATTTCCTGGCAGCAGAAGCAGCGAATGCATTTGCCTAAATCAAAAGACGGGTACCTTTTTCCCATGGTAATGGCCTCTGCCGGACAAATCACATGACACTCCCGGCAACCGATGCAAGCTGCCTGCACGACCCGTGGTCTGGGCTGCAGGTACTGTTTGCTGAAAGCATTGACCAGACGCCCTGCCACAGGAATGTGGTGTAATCGATTTAGGAAATCCGGCACTTGAATTATCGGTGTCTTAAAGGGGCGTCTTTCTTTTTCCGGCTCGGCACCCACCCATTCCAGATCAGATCCTTTTAGGTCGCACAGATTCCGATGCGCAGCGGCACGAAGCAGCGGCACGTCATTCGGATCAATTTTCATCCAACGACATGCAGCCAGATCCAGGTAGTAAGGACTTGTGGACACAAGCAGCACATTGGCGTTGATTAGAGTACCGGCAGACGGCCCGGCTCCTTCCATGGCTTCAATTCCATCCATCACAGAAAGCACCGGTTGTGTATACTCACAGATATCCACCATGGCATCGGCAAAATCTGTCAGATGGGGAAAACGAAAATGAAGCGCCGCTTTCGTCAATCCCGGCATAACGCCAAAAAGATTCTTCACCGCTCCGGTCATCAGCGTCATGCTGTGGGTTTTCATTTTGCACAGTGAAATCACGTAATCGGCTTCAGCCACTCCCTGCAGAAATTCAAACTGTTTCAGTCTTATTCCTTTTGAGTAGTCCGCCGTCACCACATTCAAATTTTCATTGAGCTGTACTCCTGCGGCTTCTGCAACAGCCTGCATACCGGTGATACGATAAACCTGTTTCATTCTAACTGGTAAAAACGGACCTCCCGGACTGTCTCCGATGATAACTTTCATACCGGCCTCAACTAAAAGAGAAGCCAAAGCCTGTACCACCACTGGGTGGGTTGTAACTCCTTCACTCGGTTTCCGGCCAGTTAACAGATTCACTTTTAAAAACACCCGGCTGCCAGGACGCATCAGCGTGTGTATACCGCCCAACCCGTCCATGGCCGTTTTCAAGTTGCTGCTAACAAGTTCCAGTTCATATCGGCAGCATTTCATTGAGAAAACTTTTGGCACAGAGCAGCCTCCCAACCATCAAAGCACCATTTATTATCAGACCAATGACTGATCACTTTCCATTTAATTGTACAATAACAGCGCTAAAAATGCCACCAGAGTCCACGAATACAGATGGACACCCCAAAAACCGCCTGCCAGATACTGATCGATAACTCTCCCTGGTTAAGATCACCTGATCGCATGCCGGGCAGAAGCACCTCATCACTTATCTAACAAACGGTTTTCATCATGCTTTGTTTGATCTTTGAGGATCATTGTTACATGGCTAGGTATTCATTCAGAGGACGGTACTGGAGAACGGGTTTCGTCTGATATAGTTTCATCGTCCGTAAATAAGCTTCCGCTGTATCTATCGAGGTAAAGGTGGGTAATTTGTAAAGAATACCGAGTTTGCGAACCAGGAATCCCCTGCTGCCGGCCATCTGCCCCTGGGTAGGGGTGTTAATAATCATATGAATGACATCTTCTTTGATAGCTTTCAGCAGCTGGTCTTCCTGTAACGCGACGCAGGAGAGACCATTCTCATTCAGATAACCAGCTGTGCCGTTTGATCCATAGCAGGCGAACCCCATCTCCTGCCACTTTGATGCCATTTGTAATCCCGCAGCTTTGTCCTGATGCCGCAGCGAAAAATAGATTCCTCCGGTTTCCTGCATCCGAATGCCTGAAGCCAGAAATCCTTTTAGAAGCGCAGTTTCATAATGGGGATCCATACCCAGCACTTCACCAGTGGATTTCATTTCCGGCCCCAGGGCCATGTCAACATCTGTGAGTTTCTCGGCGGAAAAAACAGGGACTTTCACTGCGTGATAGTGCTTCAGCGGCAGAAGGCCGGTTCCCCATCCCATTTGGGAAAGCTTGCCGCCAAGCATGGCTTCCACTGCCAGTTTGACCATGGGAACACCGGTGACTTTACTGATAATCGGGATAGTACGTGAAGCCCGGGGATTAATTTCAATGACATAAGGCCGATTGTCTTTTACGACATACTGCACATTGACCAGACCTATGATTCGCATTTCGCGAACAATGATTTCCGTCATTTCCTCCAGTTTTTTTAGGACTTCCTTTGAAAGGCTGCGGGTTGGATAGATGGAAATGCTGTCGCCGGAGTGCACCCCTGTTTTTTCAATGTGTTCCATGATACCGGGAATAAGGACTGATTCGCCGTCAGCCACGGCATCAACTTCCACTTCCGTACCCGAGAGATACTGGTCCACAAAGAGAGGGTATTTCATATTCAACGCTGTCATCTCTGACAGATACATCTCCAACTCCTCTTCACTGCTAATGATCTGCATTCCCCTGCCGCCAATCACATAGGAAGGCCGCACAATCACAGGAAATCCCAGCTTTGCGGCTCTTTCCATAGCCTGGCGTGCCGTGTGAGCTGTTGCTCCAGAAGGTGTAGCAAGTCCATTCCGCTGAAGGAACTGGTTGCATTTCATCCTATCCTCTGCCAAATCCATGGATGGATAGGAAGTGCCCAGAATATTTACGCCCCGGGCATAGAGAGCTGGCGCCAGGTTAACGGAGGTCTGACCGCCCAACTGGAGGATGACACCTTCCGGCTGTTCCTGGCGGATGACATTCATCACATCGTCCACATGAAGTGTTTCAAAATATAGTTTGTCAGCAGTGTCAAAATCGGTACTCACTGTTTCCGGATTATTGTTCATCATGATGGATTGATACCCGGCTTCTTTCAACGCCCAAACACCATGAACACAGCAGTAGTCAAATTCAATTCCCTGGCCAATACGAATGGGTCCCGATCCAATCACAAGCACTTTGTTTTCATCACTGATACGGTTTTCATTCTCCGCTTCATAGCAGGAATAATAATATGGTGTGGCTGCCTCAAATTCTCCGCTGCAGGTATCCACCATTTTGAACACCGGAAAAATACCGTGCTCCTCACGGTATTTCTTCAACGTTGATTGATCGATGCTTGATAGAGCCATGATCTCATCATCGATAAAGCCCATCGCTTCCGCTTCATGCAGCAGTTTTGCCGTCATGGGTTCTGCTGCCAGCCGCTTTTCCAGATCTACTATGTGTTGCAAGCCCTGCAGAAACCAAGTGTCTACTTTTGTCATTTCATAAAGTTCCTTCGTGCTGTTTCCCCGCCGCAAAGCATCGGCCAGTGCGAAGACCCGTTCATCATCACACGTCATGATTTTTTCCGCCAGTGCCTCGTCAGAAAGTGCTGACATTTGGGCCAGTCTCAATCCGGTGAAATTTCCTTCCAGAGAAGTGATCGCTTTCAACAGTGCACTTTCAAAGGTTCGGGCAATGGCCATGACTTCGCCGGTGGCTTTCATCTGGGTGCCCAGGGTTCGGTTGGCAAATCTGAACTTTTCAAATGGCCATTTGGGAAATTTAATCACCACATAATCCAGCACTGGCTCAAAGAAAGCACTTGAACCTTCGGTTACAGTATTCTTCAATTCATTGAGGCTGTAACCAATGGCAATTTTCGCAGCAACTTTCGCTATAGGATATCCCACGGCTTTTGAGGCCAAAGCGCTGGATCGGCTTACCCTTGGATTCACCTCAATCACCAGATATTCACTGCTGTCCGGATTCAAGGCAAATTGAATGTTGCACCCACCTGACACTTTCAGTGCCCGGATGATTTTAATGGAAGCCTGTCGCAACATTTGGTATTCGCGATCCCTCAGAGTCTGTGAAGGCGCAATGACAATGCTGTCGCCTGTATGGACTCCCACCGGATCCATATTCTCCATATTGCAGATAATGATACAGTTATCTTTATGGTCTCTCATTACTTCATACTCGATTTCCTTCCAGCCTGCCACACTTTGTTCCAGCAGAATCTGCCCGATAGGGCTGGCCTTCATGCCTCGCTCGCACATTTCCAGCAGTTCATCCCAGTGATTAGCAATGCCGCCTCCCGTTCCACCAAGCGTGTAGGCGGGTCGGATAATCACCGGCAGACCAGCTTCTGCTGCAAAGGCTTCGCATTCTTGCATTGTAGTGGCAATGATGCTTTGGGCAACAGGTTCACCGATTTCATTCATCAGATTTTTAAAGGCTTCCCTGTCTTCCGCTTTCCGGATGGTTTCTGATTCAGCCCCTAAAAGCTGCACTCCCATCTCTGAAAGAATTCCCTTTTCCTGCAGGGTCATAGCCAGGTTTAGAGCTGTCTGGCCGCCGAACCCCGCTAAAATACCATCAGGCTTTTCCTTTTCCAGAATTTGTTTGATGCTCTCCATGGTCATGGGTTCAATGTACACGCGGTTGGCAATGTGTGTGTCTGTCATAATGGTGGCTGGGTTGCTGTTCAAGAGAACGGTTTCTATTCCTTCTTCCCGGATTGCCTTGCAGGCCTGGGTACCGGAATAATCAAATTCTGCTGCCTGGCCAATGACAATGGGCCCGGAACCCAGGATCAATACTTTCTTAAGTGATTGATTTAACGGCATTGGCCTCGCTCCTTCATCAGTGTCACAAATTGGTCAAAAAGATATTCCGTATCTGTCGGTCCAGGTGCTCCCTCGGGATGAAACTGCACAGAAAAGACCGGCAGTTCGATGTGCTTCATGCCTTCCACCGTTTGGTCATTGAGATTGGTATGGGTGATGATCATGCCCTGTTCCTTCACACTTGCCGTTTCAACAGCATATCCATGATTTTGAGAAGTGATGTACGCCCGATCCTTTTCCACATCATAGACACCATGATTGCCGCCCCGGTGGCCATATTTCATCTTGTAAGTCTTTCCCCCTACAGCATGAGCCAGTAGCTGGTGTCCCATACAGATACCAAAAATGGGAATTTCTGTCATCAGCTGCTGAACGAGATGAATACCTTCCACTGCTGTTTCAGGATTCCCCGGACCATTGCTCACCAGCAAACCGTTAGGTTGATAAGCCTTAATCTGCTCAAGAGTAGTCCCATAAGGAACCATCATAATATCACAGTGTCTTTTTTGCAGTTCGCGAATCATATTCCCTTTAACCCCCAGGTCCAGCAGAGCAACACGGCAGCCGTCACCGGGCAGATGACGCGTTTTTCGCACTCCTACCACCTTCATCCAGTCTTCTTTTAAGTTTGTGGCCGCCAACAACTGCTCCAGCCCCTTGACATCCGTAACCTCTGTAGAAATAATCCCTTTTAATACTCCTTCCGTTCGTATCTTCCTGGTGATGCTGCGTGTATCGACGTCTGATACCCCGGGAAGTCCTAATTTTTGCATCATTTCCGCAAGTGTGGATTCACTTTTATAATTGGACGGATGGTTCGAAATTGACCGGACAACGAGACCCCGGGCATAGATACTGTCTGATTCACTTTCACCAAGACTGACCCCATAGTTTCCGATGAGCGGATAGGTCATGGTGATGATTTGTCCTGCGTAAGAAGGATCTGTTAGAATTTCCTGGTATCCGGTAATGGCGGTGTTAAACACCATTTCACCTACAGCTGTACCCATCCTGCCGAACCCTTTTCCACGATACAGTGTGCCGTCTTCAAAATAGATGATTCCTTCCATTGGTTGCTCGCTCCTTTAAGTGTGGCAACAAAACTGTCTAAATGCTGCCGCTCTGTTCATGCGTTGGTCCGAAAACTTTAGAATGCTGCATCCGGCCCAAGAGTAGCTACTATCAATGCTTTAATGGTGTGCAGGCGGTTTTCAGCCTCATCAAATACCACTGACTGAGGACTGCGGAAGACTTCGTCGGTTACTTCCAGCTCTTTCAGCCCATAATGTTTATACACTTCCCGGCCGATCTGAGTTTCGAGATCATGAAAAGCAGGCAGGCAGTGCATGAAAATGCTATTGGGATTTTCAGTGGCTGACATCAGATTGGAATTGACCTGGTAAGGCAGAAGAAGTTTAATCCGTTGTTCGAACTGATCTTCCTCCCCCATAGAAACCCAAACATCAGTATAAACCACATCGGCCCCCTTCACTCCTTTACCAGGATCTTCTTCCAGTGTAATGCTTCCACCGGTCTCCGCTGCCACCTGCTTCATCTCCGACACCAACCCTTCCTCAGGAAAAAGAGCCGCCGGCGCTACAGCACGAAAATCCATTCCCATCTTGGCCGCTCCGATCAGAAGGGAATTGGCCATATTGTTTCGGGCATCCCCTACATAAGCGAAACTGATTTCACTCAGGGGTTTGTTCAGTTTTTCACTGACAGTCATAAAATCCGCCAG
This sequence comes from Bacillota bacterium, assembly GCA_033549305.1. GTDB lineage: Bacteria > Bacillota > Clostridia > Peptostreptococcales > Tindalliaceae > Anoxynatronum. The sequence continues at coordinate 20,838 of JAWSUV010000014.1, forward strand.
AATCTGGGTGGGGTGATATTCGTCGGTCAGCCCATTCCAAACAGGAACGCCTGCATGTTTAGCCAGTGTTTCCACTGTGCCATGGGCAAATCCACGGAACTCGATGCCGTCATAATAACGTCCCAATACCTTGGCTGAATCTTCAATGGACTCTTTTTTCCCTATCTGAGAATCCTTCATGCCCAGAAAAGTGGCATTGCCACCCTCATCCATAATGGCCACTTCGAAAGCACAACGAGTGCGGGTGGATGTTTTTTCAAAAAGGAGCACAATGTTTCTCCCCGACAAGAGAGGCCCACCATGACGCATCTTTTTCTTCTGCTTCAATATTTTCGCCAGTCTAATCAGTGAGAGTATTTCATGAGGGCTGTGATGTTTCAGTGTCAGCAGACTTTCCCCCCGCCAAACTTCTGTCTCTTTCAACGCTTTCAGCAACTTTATAGTCAGTTGACTTCCATTCTTTTTCCGGTGGTTCATCACTGCGGCTTGTCCCATGGATCTTCCTCCTCCAGATAAATTAAAATAAGATCTAATAATTATACATTACTAATTATATTTATTCAACCTATTTGGGTAGAATCTTTCATTTTCTTTCATTCTATGAGCCGTAAGCGCTCTTTATCCTGGATACATGATTCAATCGCTTTTTGAAACTCATTCTGATCAAAAACAATAAAACGGCCTCACCCAGAAATTTCTCCAGGCTTAGCCGTTGGGATTTAGTTGAAAGAGGCAGAAACGGCAAAAGCCGCCAAATGGCGGCCTTAACTCACTTTAATTTGCCGGTTGTCTTCGCAAACCGTAATCTCGACAGTTTCAGTCAGAATGTCACAATAACTGTATGACACACGCCTTACGCTGTCAAAATCACCATACACCTTCACCACGAATATGCTGGGGTAAGTATCCTCAAGAATGCCCTCACGCACCACAATCCGCTTTCTGCCTTTGTTCGCCTTAAGCGTCACCCGTTGTCCCAAATAACCTTCGATGATCTTCCTGATTTCGCCTAATGTATTTTTATCAGCCAAACCATCACCTCTTTCACACATTCCATCATGCATATTATAGCACAGATACAAGGTGATGTCAAACGCGAAATAATCATTATACAACTCGTTCACACCATTTGTCAAATACATTTTTGGAAAATATGTCCTTCAAATGTCATATTTTTCTATTTCCCACAGGGAATCAGCAATACAGGTCTTTTGGAGTGTCGGGACACCGCGTCTGACGTGCTCCCCAGTAAAAGGGATTTCAACAGTCCCGCTCCCCGTGTCGCCATGACAATCAAGGTGGCATTTTCTTCCTCGGCTGTGGTGGTGATTATTTTCGACGGCAATCCCACACCGGTCTTCACCGATACCTGGATTCCCTTCTTTCGATACTCCCCGGCAATCTCTTCCAGCCGGGTTCGGTAGTCTTCAAGAATACGTTCTACCTCTTCCCTGGTTTCACCGTGTTCCGCCACAGATAATAGTATCATTTCGTGTATGCCTTCCATCTGGCTGATCTCATCCAATACCAGTTTTGAACACCGCGAAAAATCGATGGGAACCACCATTTTTTCAAATTTACTGATGCAGACATTCTGCAGATGATCCTCTTCGTCCTTCCGATATTTTTCGATAAGGACCGGCGTTGTGGTCATGCGGATTAAATCAAAGGTAGTGCTGCCCAGGAAAATTTCCTTCAGAATACTCTTGCCAATAGAACCGATAAGAATCAGGGACGCCTGCTCTTTTTCTGCTACATGAGCTATCTCAGAGGCTGCAAACCCACCCAGGACATTTACTCTGACTTTGATTCCAAGCGACTTAAGATCATCAGCTATTTCCTTCAACCGGGTCTCAGTTTCCTGCTGTACCGCGACAATGGACCGCTCTTCTCCAATGCGCAAATCAATGACATGGACTAAAATAACTTCTTCCAGTCCTTTATCCACCAGTTCTTCGATACAGTTTAGCAACTTTGCGGAAGCCGGAGAAAAGTCAACGGCAATGACCACTTTCTTTACCAGCATGCTGCCCGCCTCCTTTATTTGTTTTTTCTGTCATTTCTTTCTTTTATTATAGCATGTTTAGGAACCAAAAAGACAGTCTCTTTCAGACTGCCCTTCTGGTTGTGCGCGCGTTTCCGCCCGCCGTTTGTATTCAGTTTTAGGAGCAGCCGCCGCGGAAAGAGCCACCGCCTGCATAATTAACCATGAAGCGTTTACCCAAAAACCCGGAACTGAAGTCAACAATCACATTTCCAAACTGTTTTTCTGTATCCTCATCAACCACGAAACCGATCCCATCAACTTCTTTTTCAACATCTGTTTCTTTTGCCTCATCCAGAGACAGTGCAAAGCGCGGACCGGCTCATCCGATACCAGCAACATATATTCGCACTTTTTTCCCGCCGTCATTTTGCTCAAGAATTGCTTCTTTTGCTGCATCCGTCATTGTTATTTTCATATTTTTCGCTCCCTTCCCCCGAGGGTCCGGGGTAATCTTACTCCATTATACCATTTTCCACAAATTTGTCAACATGCGTCCCCCTGGATCATTTCCGCTTCGTCACCGACTGGTCTGTGACTCGCCTGAGAACATCGATGAGATTTCCTGCTCTCAGCAAGATACTGGACCATATGATCTATCCTGATTTTCCCCAGTTTTTCACCAGATGCGCTAGTATCCTGGCAGCCACGCCGGTTCCTCCCTTGGTTTGATAGGCTTTTGGTTTTTTCGTATAGCTGGTCCCTGCAATGTCAAGGTGCACCCAGGGACGGTTATCCACAAAAGCTTTCAGAAAGAGGCCTGCCGTGACAGCTCCCGCTTCTTTGCCACCGATGTTTTGCAGATCAGCCACATCACTTTTCAGTTGCTCCGCATATTCATCAAAAGCCGGCAACGGCCAACAGGATTCACCGGCTGCAAGGCCTGCATCCACCACAGCCTGCTGCCAGGCATCGTCATTGCTGACAACGCCGGTGGCATGATTTCCCAGAGCAATGACACAAGCACCTGTCAATGTCGCCACATCCACCAGCCGGGTCGCTCCTATCTGCTGAGCGTAACATAGACAATCCGCTAACACCAGACGTCCCTCCGCATCAGTATTAAGCACTTCGACAGTCTTTCCATTCATAGCTGTGAGGATATCTCCCGGTCGATACGCAGTACCGGAAGGCATGTTTTCACACAACCCCACCACCGCGATGACATTAACGTCCGGTTTGAGGCGGCCGATAATCTCCATGGCTCCCAATACAGCAGCGGCACCGGCCATATCACCTTTCATTTCATCCATTCCGGCACCGGGTTTTAACGAAATCCCTCCGGAATCAAAGGTAAGTCCTTTACCTACCAGTCCAATCACTTCATTTGTATCCTTCCCGGCACCTTCATAGGTCAGCACCGCTATCTTAGGTGCCCGCTGACTACCGGAGGTGACTCCGAGCAGGCATCCCATCTTCAATTTTTCCATATCTTCCCGCTCCAAAATCTCAACACCCATACCGTTGTGACGGGCAATTTCTTTTGCTCGCCGAGCCATCGCCTCCGGATCCATCACATTGGGCGGTTCATTCACCAGGTTTCGAGCAGTGATCACCCCTTCAGCAAGTACCTGGCCTTCTTCCAAACCAGCTTCCACAAGGCTCTTCAGGTGCCGATCCTTCAAATACAGCAGTACCTGTTTCACGGTTGGTTCTTCGCCGTTATCCGTTTCTTTGCTTTTATACTGCAAAAATCGATAAGCTCCCAAGTAGAGTCCTTCACCGAGACATCGCCCAATTTCTTCCGGCGCCATTTCCCCTTCTCCAAAAGATGGCATGGCCAGCGTTACGGCTTTCACCTTTTCAGCCTCTCTCAAAGCAGTGGCAGCTGTTTTACGCAGGATCTCACCTGAAAATTTCTCCTTCTTCCCCAACCCCATCAGCAACAGACGCTTTGCTGGTATTCGGGACCGGGAAAACAGCATTACTGTCTGTCCTTCCTTCCCTTTAAAAACACCTTCATCCAGCACCTCGGATAACTGCCCTTCCAAATAACGATCCAATTCCTTGTTTTCATTCGATAATGAGACTGCTCCTTCATGGAGCCCCATAACCAATACATCAGCCATGATGGTGCCGGGTTTTTCGGTTATTACCTGACAATTCATAAAACTGTCCACCTCCACAGTGATTGGCCGGTGATATTGCCGGCTTATTTGCGCACCTTATTGAATACATGATACCACACCCCATCCTTTTTACACAGCGTGTTTCGTTCTTTCAAAACAGAAATTGCTGATTATTCATTCGTTCGCATAAATACTCTAGTTGAATCGTTGTGATGTTTTGTGTTATGATGTGACAAATATCACTTTTTCACACTGAGTCATCATTATGTGGCATGATGTACTCCTTTTTCCGTTTTTAGAGTGCGACTTTCATCGGGAGGTGATTTGTCAAGAACATCACACAGTCTTTCGTCTCACTTCATTTTTACATAATAAGGGAGGGATTTGAATGGATGAAAAGAAACCAGTAAAACAGGCAACACTAGGTCATGCCATGATTGTCATTTTATTCCTTATCGCCATTTTGGCCGTATCATTGATTGTAATGGGCGCTGATCCGCACATACCGCTGATTATGGCTACCATCGTCGCCGCTCTGATCGGTGTTTTTGTTCTTGGATTTGCATGGTCTGACCTTGAAGAAGCCATTGTACAGACGATTGGCATGGCCATGCAGGCGATTCTGATCCTGATGGTGATCGGTTCCATCATTGGCACCTGGATTCTCAGCGGAACTGTTCCCACCATGATTTATTATGGATTGCAGATCTTATCTCCCGGAATTTTCCTGGTAGCCACAGTTGTTATTTGTATGATTGTTTCTGTTTCCACCGGCAGTTCCTGGACCACCGCCGGTACCGTGGGGATAGCTCTTATGGGTGTGGGCATCGGTCTTGGTATCCCGGAAGGTGTTGTCGCTGGTGCCATTGTTTCCGGCGCCTATTTTGGCGACAAGATGTCTCCTTTGTCAGACACAACCAACCTGGCACCCGCCATGGCAGGAACCACCTTGTTTGAACACATTAGAAGCATGATGTATACAACTGTTCCTGCTGTGATCATTGCACTGGTGCTCTTCGCTGTAATGGGTACCCGGTATTCCGGTCAGGTGTTAGACGCCGGCGAAATCAATGCCATGCTGACCACTATGACAGAAAACTTCAGCATTAGTCTATGGCTGCTGATCCCTCCCATTTTGGTCATTGCCATTGTCGTGATGAAAGTACCGGCGCTTCCCGGTCTGATCACCGGCGTGATTCTTGGCGGTGTTTTCGCCATGATTTTTCAGGGTTCCGGATTCGCCGATGTCATTGACGCCGCTCATTACGGATTCTATCTGGAAAGCGGCAATGAAATTGTGGACAACCTGTTATCCCGTGGTGGGCTTGACGGTATGATGTGGACCATCTCCCTGATTCTGATTGCCCTTAGTTTCGGCGGAGTGATGGAAAAAACCGGTATGCTTCATGCCATCGGCAACACGATCCTTCAGTTTGCTCACACCACAGGCTCTCTGATTGCCGCAACCGTGCTCACCTGCATAGCTGTGAACCTGCTATCCGGCGAACAGTATATTGCATTGGTCATCCCCGGCCGTATGTACCGGGACGCTTATAAAGAAAAGGGAATTCATCCAAAAATTCTCTCCCGCGCTTTGGAAGGCGGAGGTACCGTCACTTCTGCGCTGATTCCCTGGAATACCTGCGGCGCCTTCATGTGGTCCACCCTGGGGGTTCATCCGTTTGCCTACCTGCCTTACGCCTACTTCAACCTGGCCATGCCTGTGTGTGAAATCATAGCCGGTTTTCTGGGCTGGGGAGTCTTTAATGAAGACGGCACAAAAGCGAACGTCAGGATATAGCCTGACACCTGTCATGATGTCTTAGATGACTTAGTAAAAACTTCCGCACGCACCAAGGCGGAAGTTTTTTATGCAGCCTGTTCAGGGCTCCTTTCCGTCAACCGGTCCCGGAAAAGCGTGCTGGTTCTCGTTCATCACAGCAGATTTTTCTGACATATGCCAGTCATCAAGGTGGTTTGGGGCTGAGCAGCGGACAGTGATGCTTCAGCCCTGAGCATGCAGCGACTGTTTAAATGTCCTTAATTCCGCTAACATCACTTTTGTCTTTTGTAGACATGCGCAGCCTGTGCTATAATGAACTTGTTAATCGCCCGCAAATTGCCTTATGTCAACTCATTCAGAAAGGTGGATGATGATGAAAATTCAGTATCTGGGTCATTCTGCATTTTATGTGCAAGCAGACAGGCTGAAGGCATTGATTGACCCCTTCATCCCTGAGCCCGTATCCCATCCGATTTATCGCACTCAGGAGCTGACACACATTTTTTTGACTCATGGTCATGGCGACCATTTAGGAGACGCTTCCCAATTGGCAAAAGACTCCGGCGCTACCATCATTGCCAACTATGAAATCTGTCTTCACCTTGAAAAACAGGGCATTAAATGTCACGCCATGCATATCGGCGGGCGCACCTCCATGGATTTTGGGGTTGTTAAAATGGCGCCCGCACTACACGGCTCAGGCATCGAGACGGAGATGGAAGTGATGTATGGGGGTAATCCTGGCGGCTATGTGATCGAAGCCGGCGGGAAAAAATTGTATCATGCCGGTGACACCGGACTGACCATGGATATGCAACTGCTGGAATCTGAGTCCATTGATGTTGCGTTGCTGCCTATTGGCGGTAACTTTACCATGGACGTGGCCGATGCTTTACGCGCCGTGGAGTTTATCCGGCCTGTCGTAGCGATTCCCATGCATTTTAATACCTTCCCAGTGATTGAGGCCGACCCTGTCACTTTCCAGAACCAAAACCACGCCAGCCAGACCAGAATAATGGCTGTTGGCGATGTCTTTGAATTCTGATGAATGACTATCGCGATAAAACCAACGGCACCTGGGTAGATATTGACATGGACGCCCTCACGCATAATTTGAATGAAGTTCGCCGGCTTGCCGGAAAACAGATGCTGTGCGCTGTTGTTAAAGCCGATGGGTACGGGCATGGCGCCGTTGCCTGTGCCAGACATTTTCAGGAACACGGCGTTGACCGTTTTGCCGTGGCCAGTATCACGGAAGCATTGGAGTTACGCTTCTCAGGAATTTCGCAGCCCATCCTGATTCTGGGATGGACACCCGATCATCGGGCTGAAGATCTGATCAAGCATCAGTTGACGCCTACCATCTTTCGACAGGAACAGGCAAAGCTTTTTTCTTCGGCAGCGGCTGCACATCATCAGGCTCTCAAACTGCACATAAAAGTGGATACGGGAATGAATCGTCTCGGCCTGCCACCGACACTAGACGCAGTGACTGAAATTGCAGCCATCAGCAGGCTTCCATTTCTTGAAATCGAAGGTGTGTTTACTCATTTAGCTTTGTTTTTTACCGATGACAATCGATTTTCCCTGCAACAAGCTGACCGCTTTCTTGATTTTTTACGGCAGCTGGAGAGAGCAGGCATCTCCATACCGCTGCGCCATATCGCCAACAGCGCCGGCCTCCTGGATGTCCCGGGAGATGACTTTAATCTTGTCCGCGTTGGCAGTGCACTCTATGGGCTGAATCCACGGGCTGGTATTCCCCGTGATCAAATGAATATCAGACCGGCCATGACCTTTAAAACTGTCATTTCCCACGTAAAAACTGTTCCTTCAGGCCAGGGAATCAGTTATGGCCATACGTATACGACATCGTCAACAACACGTGTTGCAACGATTCCCGTGGGATATGTGGACGGCATCACAAAAATCGGTTCCGGAAGAACCAAAGCCCTGGTCCGCGGAGAACGGGTCCCCCAAATTGGCATGATTTGTATGGACCAGTGTATGTTGGATGTCAGTCAAGTGCCGGAAGCGGTTCCTGGTGATGAGGTTGTTTTTTTCGGAACCGACGGCACTCACACCATTTCGCCCGATGAACGGGCAGAAATCCTGGGAACCGGCAACTGCGAAATAGTCTGCGCCGTCTCCCGGAGAGTACCCCGGGTATATTGGTCAGGCGGCAGGGTGATTGAAGCGGTCAATTATGTCACCGATCCTCTCCATGAAGAATGAGGCAACGCCAATGCATCTCCCAAACCCATCATAATAAGATGGAGGATTGAGCTCTACTTGTTTATTGACATTGACTCTTCGATCCATAAAGAAGGCTCCTCTTCAGCAGCAGTTATGATCTGTCTGCCGAAAGAGGAGCCTATCTCATTTTTCTGGACAACCCATCCTTATTGCAGTATTGATGAACTTCTCGCATCAAGTGTCCGTCTTTTCTTCTTCCATAATCAATGGCACAAGTGCTTCTTTCTGTGCGACCAGCCGATCAATGATGCGGTTCACCAGCAGGCGGATAACGCCAAAGACAGGCACCCCAAGGAACATGCCTAGTACACCAAAGAGCTTGCCTCCCACGACGATGGCAAATATCACCCAAAAGGGTGGCATTCCCACGCTGCTTCCCAAAATTTTTGGTCCCAGGTAAAGGCCGTCAAACTGTTGCAATGCAAGCAGAAAAAGCACCACCCACAAGGCCTTAACGGGACTGTCAAATACGGTTAAGAGACCCGCGGGAATCATGCCGATAAAAGGGCCAAAATATGGGATCATGTTGGTGACCCCCACAAAAGTGCTTAGCAGCAGCGCATAGCGTACATTAAATAAATTCAGGCCGATAAAACAAAGGATCCCAATGATAAGCGAATCGATGGATTTCCCGACAATAAACCTGGAAAAAAGCTTGTCGGCATCTCTGCCAAACTCTTTGATCCCTTCCACTCGCTCTCCCGAGAAAAAAGCGCGCAAGAAACGTTCAAATCCTTTTTTAAACGATTCTTTATCTGCCAATGCATAAAAAGAAATCACCAGTCCCAGCAGAAAATTTAATAGTCCGGAGGTGATCATAAGGGCCCGGTTGGCAACTATGGTCACCATCATATCCAGATTTTGACCTGTTTGGTCAACATAATCGGTGATTCTTTTTTCATAAGGTTCGATGTATTCATAAACATTCACATTATAAAAGCGCAGCGAACTGATTTCTTCCGACCAGTTTCGAATGAAATTTTCAACAAAAACCGCATATTCCGGCGCCTGCCTGGCAATTTCCCTGACATTTGCCACAATTTCAGGAACTATGATCATCACCAGTGCCGTGATGGCTCCCCCCATGATCAGGTAAACACTGAAGATACTTAGGTTGCGCTTTCTTCTGCTCCGCTGCTTCATCCCCTTCAGTTGGCCATACACTGATCGTTCAAACCAACGGACCCCCGGATTCAGCAAATAGGCAATAAAGGCTGCAATGATAAAGGGGCTCAGGAGTTTTTTTGTCCAGTGGAGAGCAGTGCCAATGGTGCCAACAAAAATGGACAGATTATCCACCGCATGATAAAAGGTGATGGCAACAATAATGGTCAGCGATGCGTAAAAAGTGTATTTAAGATACTGTTGGTCCCATTTGATGCGCAAGGCCAGCCCTCCCTGATTAAGACACATAAAAAAGTCCGGTCAATTCTTCCTCAGTTTACATTATAACTGATTCCAAGGCCGGACGCCATGTTTTTAGGAGAAAGAGAAGTCCACTGAATCTTTATTGCTCCAGTGTGGCAGAACCGGTGTTTTTATTCTTTTTCGGAGGTTTTTGATCACACGCACGAAAAATGGAACAACCGCTGCAGTTTTCACATCCTGCGGGTTTTGTCAGTACCGCTTTACAGCGTGGGCATTGTTGCAGCGACTCATCTTTGACGGTCATAAAGCATAGGGGACACTTCTTACTCAATACGGTTCCTCCTTTACTATAAAACAATTTGTGCCAGCAACCCCGCTGTCAGGAACGAGATGATAAAACTGCCGATCCAAATCAACGCCGATTCGCGCCAACTGCGTTCTTTAAAAATCACGATGACAGCGGCAGCACATGGGACAAAAAGAGTGATTGCAACGAGAGAAACCAGCAGCTGCATAGGCGACAATAGTCCCTGTGAAGCCAGTGTATCCAACCCGGCTGCTCCGAAATCCCGTCTGATGATTCCCATGATGAAGGCCTGTGTCACCTGTGGATCCAGACGCAAAAAGTCGCGGGTCAGTGGTGTGGCCAGCCGAATCATTCCTTCCAGTAATCCTGAGGCTTGGAGCAATGTGATGATCACCGCTCCCACTGCGAATAATGGAGCTGCTTCCTTAAGAAACATCAGGCTTTTGTTCCAGGTTTTTCTGAGCACATTGCTAATCCGGGGCAGGCGGAGGGGTGGTATGTCAATAAACAAAGCCGTTGATTCTCCTGCCATAAGCTTATTAAGCAGTGTCCCGGTGATCACAAATACCGCGACAATGGTGCCCACATAGATGAGTAGAATCTTCGGGCCCAGCGGCGCGATCAGCCCAGCGATAACCCCCAGTTGGGCTGAACAGGGAATCGCCAGCCCCAGCAGCATGGTGGCAATAAACCGTTCGCGTTTGGATCCAAGGATTCGGGTGGTAATGGTCGCCATCGTTACACAGCCGAATCCCAGAATCATGGGGATTATCGCGCGACCATTTAGACCAAGGCCGTTCAACAACCTGTCCACCAATGTGGCCACCCGCGGAAGATAACCGGAATCTTCCATGACAGACAAGAAAAGATAGAATCCAATCACCAGTGGCATTAAGAGTCCCAGTATGTAAACAGGTGTCATTGTCAGAATCCCAAATTCACCAATGAGGAGCCGGCCAATCAGTGTTGTGTCCGTCACAAATGGTGCTGTGATGCCGGTAATCCAGTCCAGGTAATAGGTGCCCATAATGATGCCTTCCGTAAAATCCACCACCGTCTGGGCAATGATCACACCCACCAGCTGGTACATAACCCACAATGATGCCATCAGAATAGGTATGCCAGTAACCGGTTGGATCATCCAGCGGCCCATCCGCACTTTAAAATCCGCATTTCGGTAATCCTGCACAACAACGTCCTCGACCATGGCGTCAATCCAATGGCGGCGGGCTTTGTATAACGCTTCCTGCATTTTGGGTGCAGTCGTTACTTTATGCCGTTCCAAAATGTTTTCATCTTCTTCTAACATCAGCAGCGCTTCCGAGGGTTCATCCGCCATTGAAAGCACTTCCGGCAGATGCATTTTTACCAGGTCCATTGCATAACCGGACCGGGCACGGCCGATAGCCTCTTTGAGTTCAGACATTCCGAGTCCCTGCACCGCCACCGTTGGAATCACTTCCACGCCAAGTCGGTCTGACAGTCGGGCAACATCGATAAAAAAACCGTTTCGGGTAACATCATCCATCATATTCAATGCCACTACAACGGGTTTACCCATGTCCAGAATCTGCTGAGTCAAGAACAAATCCCGTTCCAGATGGGAGGCATCCACAATATTGAGAATCACATCCCCATACAAGATAACATCCCTGGCAACACGCTCTTCATCATTAAAGGAAGATACTCCATAAACGCCTGGCGTATCAATCACTATATCCTCCTGGTATTTCCCATGGGTAATGTCTACAGTTGTCCCGGGAAAATTGGATACATCGACATAAATGCCTGTGAGGGCATTAAAAAAGACTGACTTTCCTACATTGGGGTTTCCAGCCAGTACGATTTTTCGACGAGCCTCTCCAACTTCAAGAGCCGCTGTCGGATTATGATGCGTCATATTTCATCCACCTCCATCATTCTCTGCGAAAAAAAGCCTCATCCAATGGATGAGGGGTCTTTTAAAAAACAGTTTTACAGATTCTCAACTTCAATCTGTTCCGCCAGTTTTCGGCCAATGGCAATTTCCTGCATCCGGTTCTGTAAAACAATTGGTCCTTTGGGTAATTTGATGGAGCAGGTCAGCATTGCCCCTTCACATACACCCAGCCGGATGGCTTGCAGGCGTATTTTATCATCGGGAATATGGAGTATTCGTAATTTTTCACCACGGTTCACTTTATCAAGAGTCATTCCCATCACTCCTATTATTTCCATAAGGAAATAGAATAATTATTATTCTCATTTACAGTATGACGGAAAACCTTTGATTTGTCAATCAAAAAAGAACCCGACTGTTTTTAACAGCTGGTTCTCTTCTTGAGTCTTATAGCAATGGCACACGTCTTATTCTGAAACGCAAAAAGCTGGAACCGTAAAGCACTCAACGACACTTCCGATGATACTGTGTCTGCCTGCACGGATATACGGGCCCTGAAAGATGCCGTTGTATACGAAACATCCGATGAGGTAGTAGAACGATTCGAAGGTTGCCCCATCTTTTGTGACGACTGCCATGGGCATCCTGGGCACCTGGCAATACTCCTGTATCAGGTAAGACTGGGCGGCGGCTGTTCTAAGTTTTTGTTCCCACTCAATTATTTCGTGGTCCCGACCGGCATAAACACCGTAAGAAGCATAACGATCTGTGGGTTTGATAATCAGACGGTCTTTGTTTTCAAGCCAATCCAGCCAACGGAGAGAATCCCCTTCCTCCAGGCGTGCAGTAAAGGGAACATGGCGCTTCACAAAGTTTCGTTCCTCCTGACTAAGAAAATGGGCAGTATTCTCATCATGAAGAATAGCAAAAAATTGCTTGTTGTGGGGAATTTGGGAACGCACCGGTCCGACAACACAGGCGATATCATCCAGGATTGCCTGGATCAATGGCTTCAATTCCTTTTGATTCTCCACCAGTTCCCAGGTAACCAGACGTCGGTATACTGCATCGATAACAATCTCTCCTGCCATCAGGTGTCCGCCTTTAATCTTCAGGTCACGGGCATCAACAATCAGACATGCGCAGCCCGCCCGCAGGAATGATTTCTGAAATTCGCTAAATTCCGTAGGAGGATCCTGGGTGAGCAAGTCCACAATGGCGATCCGGGGTGTGCTTGAGGGTTGACGATTTTGACTAAGGCACCACTGTTGATAATTCGATAAAAACGCCGCCACCCAGCTGTCGAAAAACTCTCCTTGCCGCAAATTCCCATGGGGAATTCCCAGTTTTTCAACTGCTGCAGAATTGCCGATAATTTGCTGCAATTCCCTTGCTTCTACCATTCCCGACGAACCATCTGTATTGATTTCACAAAATTGAAAATCTCCGGTTTCCAGATGATAAAACAGGTCTATCCGGGTGACCGGTACTGCCTCCGCATATCCGGGTTCTTTTAGAATAAGCTGCTCCATCAACGGTGGAAAGCCAAAACGGCGGCGAAGTTCCGGAACCTGTACGTATGCCTGGGTGACTTTGTGAATCAGGTCCATCATTCTTCGTGTAATTACCTCCAATTCACCCCACTGTTCCGGAGTCAGAAAAAAGGGTTGATACAGGAACTCGACCGGCTTACCCTTATATTTTGCCGGCGAATGCGCCACTTCCTGTAACACTTGGGCATAGGAGTCTGAGACAATCAACGGATGCCTTAGTGCCCATTGCCGGTGTTTCTCCAGCCAGGGGCTGAATGCTTGGCGCATTAGATCGCCTCCTTCTTCCAGGTATGTGCGGCACACCACTCCAACGCATTCATGCCTGCTGCATCCACTAACCGACGGCTGACCATGGCTGGGGTCTCTTTGTTCAAGACCTGTGCCTCTAGGTGATACAGCCATTTTTTTTCCTGGGGAGTGCTGTTTTGTTTAGCCAAATCCATCAGTGCCAGGAGCATTTGCTGACAGGTGGTGCCGCCGAAGCGGGCGTTATACCCATTAACCTGCATATCTTTACGCAGCTGACAAAGATTTGCATCGTTCATGCTCTGGGACAGGTGGTACAGGTATCTCAATGCTGTTTCACTATAAAAGAGATTTTTCACCAGCGCGGCGAAGGCAAAGCTGTGAGGCAGCGGCAGAGAATCTGCCATGCGGATTTCAATATAGCGTCGTACCCTCACATCCGGAAACACCATGGAGAGTAGATGATCCACTTCTTCATCAGTAAAATGTTCCAATCCCTCCAGTTCCTCTGTTCTTAAGCTGCCGGTTCCGATGAAATGATTGTTCTTTTGCACCAGGATTGGCGGCGTTCGGAGAATATAGTCGGCATAAGCCCGGTAGCCAAATTCCTGATCCATGACACCGGGGATCAATGCACATCGGGCCGGATCCGTTTCGTCCCAGATGGCTGTCCGAATGCTGAAGTGTTCCGCTGGTTTCCCCTCAAAGAAAGGTGCGTTATCCGAAATGAGGGCCAAAAAAGGCATCAAAAAATGGGCAACACGGAATTTCTCGATAAAATCCGCCTGGTGTTGATAATCAATGACTACCTGTAATGAAGCGGTTCCTTTCATCATATAGTGGGCGTAGCGCCCGGTTTTTCCGAGATACTCAGACATATGCCTGTAACGTTGTTTGGGGTTAAAGGGGATCTCTTGGATAGATGATTGCGGATGATATCCGATACAAAGCATCCATTGCCGATTTTCGTGCAACACCGGCAGGATCCGGTCCAAAAATGTCCAGTAAATCGTGTAGATTTCCGATAACTGCCTGCAGGGTTTGATGCTTATTTCCAGTTGCCCGCCGGGCTCCAGCGTAATCACATAGTCCGGGTGCAGCAAACCAATCAGCCGCTCATTTTCCAGGATTGCTTCATAGCCCAAGGGCAGCATCGCTTTGAGAATCTCTTCAATCCCGCCGGTTTCATAATAATCAATGGATCTCAGCGTTTCAGCATCGACAATGATATGCTCGATTTCCATTCCGACCTGAAAATCTGAGGCAGCGGTTTCACCCTGCCTGATCAGCGACACGATCCGTTCCTGCTGGTTTGAAAATGCTATGTTCATGGTCAGCCACTCCCGTCACTGTTAGTTTCATTGTTCGGCATATTATACCTTCCTTTGATAGTACCCTATTCGTCCCCTGGTTATGCATCGACCATGAACTCAATTATGAGGTTTCGCTGCATTTATTTGAGTTTCATTTTGTTTCAACTGTCATCTTTTGGTGTATTGACTTCGCTAAAGGG
>JAWSUV010000015.1:0-29054 GCA_033549305.1 Bacillota bacterium
CAGGCTTCCTCAGCGTTGAATTGGTTCTGAAATTCAAACAGTGTTGTTGGTATCTGTTTTGCCATGGGAATAGACCTCCAATCATGTGCTTTCTTTACTTGTAACAGGCACATTGGTCATCCTATGTCTATTCCTGCGTTAAATTGATAGTCAAGTTAGGAAATTTCCTTTTATCATGGAGTATATTCAAGCATTGTGACTTTGTCGTCTTTCTTTAGAATATTTGATTTGTCGCGCATAAGGTAAGCTTGCTATTGATGGTTTTTCCAACACAGCGTCCAAAAACCCATATGTCTTGATCCCTATTGTGGTGAACTGCACCCATCAAGGAGCTAATGCTCTGCTCTATGATCAAATCTTGCATTAGCCCCTTCTTCCTGATCATCGTCCGAAACGAAGCGAACAGTGTCTCGTGAGTACAGTATTGTTTAACTCGAATTTCCCTTCCAGCTTGCTTCAAGGTTGTTAAGTAACGATGAATACTATCCAGTCTCCTGTTCCAGGATCAGTTAAATATAGGTCAACTTCATAACCAAGACTATTTGTTCCTACAAACCTGAGGGTGAGAGAATCTTGCTGCACCCCATCGCTCAGGTTAACCACGATGTTCTCGAAGGTAACCTGACCGTTAGCATCTGCCGCAGCAGTCAAGGTACCGGACAAGGTGCATCCACCTCCATAACCCGGGGGTATTTCTGCTGTGAATGTTATCCCGGCGTCAGGCCCGTCTATCAAGGGATTGCCATACTTGTCCCTCAGCTGAAGCTTGATTTCAGGCAGAGGCTGACCACTGATGTATGATTGACCCTTTACCGGTCCTGTGAGTGTTGTGCATTCATCTGTATTGATTCTGGCGTCGGTGATGACCTGTGTAGTAGTGGCATCCAGATACCCGTGGGCTTTGATTGTGATTGTATGGTCACCTCTTACCTGCAATGAAAGAACTTGGTTTGGGTTCAATCGAATGCCCTGACCATCGCTCTCAAACACAATCTCTGAACCCTCCTTTTCTCAATACTCTTTTCCATCTACCTCTATCACAGTGATGGCCTTTGCGTAGATCTCCCCATCATCATAAGGATCAAAATCAATGCTGATCCAATAAGCAGGTGTATTGTTCGTGGTGTTTGGTATCAGCATCGGTGGTGCCATCAACCTTCCAATACGAAATTGGCCACCAAGGTGGTGTCTCGTCCGTCCATTTGATAATCGTAAGAGGCAGCTGTGCTGACTACAAAACCATCACGCGTCCAGTTGTGAAATGTGTAGCCTTCGTTGGCCACCGCTGTCACTGTCACTTTATCATAGCCCTGAAAATAGTTGCTGGTGACCCCACCCTCAAGGGTAACGGTTCCGCCGTTGGTGGGAGCAGCTTCCAGGGTCAATTGGTACAATTGGTTAAAAGTGGCTACCAAGATAGTGTCATCCCCCGGCATAGTATAGTCCAGGACCGCCTCTGAGCTAACAAACGGCCCGTTGACATCACCCCTTGACCAGGCAGCGAATTCGTAGCCCACATTGGGCTGGGCGGTGACCCTGACGGTGAAGCCTTCTAAAAAGACACCGCTGCTGGTCCCCTCAGGGGTGGTGGCCGTGCCACCGGCTCCGCTATCCGGGAAAACTTCCAGAGTTAAAGTGTACCCCTCCGAGACTGGGATGCTGAATTCATTGCTCACCACAGAGGCACTAGAGCCTTCCAATGTAAAACGCAGCTGTGCGTTTAGAATAGTTGATTCAGTACCGTTGGTGGCCGTCAAATCTGCAAAATAAGCGATTCCTGCATTGGCCACTCTTGTGGTCGTTCCTCCCAGTGTCCAAACCCCTCCATCAAATTCTTCCACCGACACTTCTGCCGTAGCAGAGGGGCCTTGGATGCATTCGTTGTTGTACGCATCTTTAAGCTTGACCCTGGGCGGAGTGGTGAAGTAACCCCCATTAGCAGTTGGCCCCACGGGCTGGGTGTCAATTTCTATAACCGTTGCCAGACCGGGTTTAATGGTTTGATAGGTGTCTGTTGCTGCATAATTTTTCGCTCCAATGGACACATGATGATTGCCTAATTCCTGCAAACCTTGTATCTTGGAGGTGTCAAGCACTAACTTGCCTGCCTCCAGGGTCACCCCTTCTTCACCAATTATCTGGATGTTTGTTCTGATGATGATGCTGTTGACCGCATCTCTCCAAACCGGGTCATCCACAAAGGTAATTTCGATGATATTACCGGCGTAGTTGTCCGTGGTGTCGGCTGTCAGTTCAGGTGCCAGCTGACTGCCTGCTCCTGGGATACTAAAACTTTCACTGTACGTGGTCACCCCCTGATAGGTGTACCCCATTCGGGCATCAGTGATGGCCGCACCGGATGGATTGGTGGCTGTCAGATCTGTGAAGGTGGCGACTCCGTTTACCGCTGTGACTTTATTGGTGCCTCCCAGTGTCCAGGAATCTCCCGCAGCCCTTTGCAGGGTGACGGACGCATTGTTGGAAGGACCATCGGCACATTCATTTCCATATGTGTCACGGAGGGTAACGACCGGTTGCCGCTGCAGCTGACCGCCGCTTACGGAAGGCCCCTGAGGTTGGATGGTGAACTGCGCACTGTTCATTAATCCTGCCGTCACTACCTGGTTAACCACAGCGTTGTTGTACCCGCTGGCTTCCACGGTGATGGAGTAAGTGCCCGGTTTCTGCAGCTGGGTAATGTTTTCCGTTAAGAGTGTTAGAATCCCTTCTCCGAGATTGTATTGTCCCGGTGCCGAGGATGTTAAGGTGTCATTCCCCACCTTGACTGCCGAAATCGCACTGATCCAGTCCGACCAATTCCCGGACTGCAGGGTGATGGTGATGTTTGCGCCTGCATAATTGTCGGTGATATCGGCTGTCAAAGTTGGCGCTGCCAGACCGGTTGCCCCGGGAATGGTAAAGCTTTCGCTGTAGAAAGATTTGTTGGGGCTGCCAATTACTTCGTACATAAGCTGGGCATCGGTTATGGCGACTCCCGAAGAATGAGTGGCTGTCAGATCTGTGAAGGCCACCACACCATTGACAGCGTTGGCTGTTACTGTGCCGCCCAGTGTCCAGCTGCTGCCGGTTTTCGCCTGCAGGGTGATTTCCCTGGTGCTGGATGGCCCGTCGGTGCAGGGATTGTTGTATTTATCATAGAGAGTCACTACCGGTTGAGTGGCTAATAACCCCCCATTTTCCCCCGGACCCGCTGGCTGTGAGGTGAATGCTGCCCGGTCAAAGTAGGTGGCGGTAATGTCCTGCATCACCACGGCATCGGTGTAGCCCGTGCTTTTCACCCTTATTTCTTTACTGCCTGGACTTGTTAGGGCTTTTATTTTGCTTCCATAAAGGGATATCTGACCATCCAAAACTTCATCTCCGGTGTTCAGGTGGTATTGAATGTTGTCCGGCAGAAGGGAAAGAATCTCTCCATCCACGGAAACTTCTGTAATGGCATTGGCCCATGCCTGCCCGTCACTGAAAGTGATCATAAGGGTTTGTCCGGCATAGTTTTGTGTGGTGTCTTCATTCAGGACAGGTGGCGCTTTTACAGCCAGCTTCATCCATACACCCTGCTGGGTACCGGTGTAGGTACCAGCGGTTTTTCCTGCAGCTTCATATGCATCTCGGAATAAATTACCGTCTTTGCCATCCGAATGAAGTCGAAGTAAAGTATTTCCTATAGTGACATTTGCTCCGATTGTGATTGTATTTAAGGAATTATCCATCAATGCCCTCGGTCCTATGCTTGTTAAGCTAGCCGGCAACGTAATATTAGTCAGTTTATTGCCGTATAGGGCCGATTCACCAATTGTTTTTACACTGCTTCCTATTGTAATGCTGGTTAATCCATTCATGTGAAATGCATATTTGCCTATTGTTTCAACACTATCTGGTATTATTAAGTTGCTCAGAGTTTCATAGCCACCACGATAAAATGCGGAGTCATCGATAATTTTCACACTGTTTCCGATTGTAACATGTGTAAGCCTATTATATTCAAACGCACTTTTGCCGATCGTTATAACGCCATCACCGATTGAGACACTGGTCAAGTCGTTTTCTGCAAATGCTAACTCACCTATAGTGATAACACTGTCAGGGATTATAGCAGTGGTCAGCCCTTTCTTCCGAAATGCATTATTCCCAATAATAGAAACGGGTACATTATTTATGGTTGATGGAATGGCAACATCCAATAGTTCTGGCAATCCTCCTCCAACGCCTGTTGGATGATAGTCCGTAATGGTGTTTGTGCTCTCGTCAAAGGTGAAATAGCTTTCTTGTGTATAATCCAATACAGTAATTACAACTGTTTTAGTCAAGATATCAGTGTCCTCATCTAGATCTCGCAATGTGATTTTTATTGTATATTGACCTGGTTTGGTAAATCGGGCTATCAACGGATATGTCATGTCATAGTTCTTTGAAACCGCATGACCTTCTTCTGGACCCCAATAACCTAGTTCTATCACATTCACAGGCCCTGTTCCATAATTTCCTATAAGGGATGCTGTTGAGTCAGCAGGCTTTTCAGTAAGTTCAACATTGATCCTTACCCTGTCATAGCCCTCATTCCTCACTTCCACCGCCTTAAGGGTGAATCCCACCTCTTTTCCAACCCCTGCCACAAGGCCAGAGGGATCAAAGAGAATGTCGTAAACCGATTTTGTAGGGATGTTTTCGTAGGTGACTGCCACGGTGGTGTTGGCATTAATGGCAAAAGTGTACTGGTTTACCGGTGCTGCCAGCAGTTCTGTTTTCTTGCTCGTGCCGTTTAGGGTAAAGGCAGCCACCTGTTTTCCGGAGGGAGGTGTGATGGTGACCGTGACGGAGGTGTTGGCAGCCACAGAGCCTGCCGAAGGATTTGCGACAATGCCGTCACCCGTTAAGGTTAGTGTATAGGTCACCTGGGATGGCGGGTCAGGGGTTGGGGTGCCGCCTGTTCCACCACCGCCGCCTCCTCCGCCGCCTGAAGAAACTGGGGTTGAAGATGTTGAGGCTGGCAGGTCATTGTCCTTGATTACCATTACTGTTTCACTAATCTGTGCCGGTCCACTCTTTTCCTCAATGGTACCGGTTCCTTCCACTTTGGTGCTGTCATTTTCGGTGTTCAACAGGCCAATGGTGGTGTTTTCCGACAAGTTAAGAAGGAAATCGGTTCCTGTTTCAGTGACCAGCAGTTCGTCCACCCATGTATCCCCCTGGGTTTTGATGGTCACCTCTGACGCTTCCACGGTCACCCGGCTGAATACACCTTCCAGAATGACCACTTCACCAGGCTCTGTGGTGGCAACGATCACTTCCAGACCTTCCACATTGGTGGCCACGATCCGGGTGCCGCCTTCCGGGGTGTTACGGATGATGATGTTTCCGTACTCACCCCCATTGATGTAGATACTGTCAGCTCCACCGCCTTCAATGTAGGTGTCAACTTCAACAGAAGGCATGAAATAGGCCGTGCGGGTTGAACCGTCCCAGGTGTAGGGCACCTCAAGGGCAGCGGCCACTCGTGACAGGGGAACCATGGTGCGTCCCGGGGGCATGATCACCGCTTCGGTGTCCATTTCCATGAACAGTACGCCGTTTTTCATGATTTGACGGCTGCCGATGGTCAGGGTAATCACGTCCTCTTCCCTGGTCACCGTTACCCGCCGGTGCTCAGCCTCCCAGTCAACGCGCGCTCCCAGTGCTTCCGCTGCGTAGCGCAGCGGTACCATCACCCGATTATTCTGGAGATAAGGAGTGACATCGGCCTGTTGCCAGACACCGTCCACTGCAAACCCCTGCTGTCCCATGGTAAATGCCACTGTGCCCGGTGGGTGTCCCTCATCTGCTGTGGCCGCTGCGGTGGAGATGGAACTCAGTAATAACAGCACCACCATCAGTATTGAAATCCCTTTTCTGCCTTTTCTCTTTATTTGGAATCTCCATTGCCTCATGTCACCATTCCCTCCTTATCATTGGTAGAAAGCGATACTTCTCCTCCTCCAGCCTACCATGTTGATTTGGAGCGATGACACGACTAATGTCCAGGATAAAGCGAAAAAATTGGACATGCGTCCAATTTTTCCGAGTATTTGTTAATCGTCTGGGAGTATGTACCCCTTTGCCATGGCGTATATGGCAAACTTCATAATACTGTCATACCCCGTCTTATTCAAAATATTGGTAATAGACGCTTTCACAGAGCCCTCCGACATTACAAGCTCTTTTGCCATCTCTTTACGGCTTCTTCCTTTGCATACCAGTTTCAGCAACGTGATTTCAGCATCGGTGAAGGCTAACTGCCCTGGCAGCACCCTGGGGGTCTCTCTTGGAAAGGTGCCGTACCCTTCCATGGTGCTTCGAATGGTGGTCAGTAGCGTTTCACTGTGCACATTTTTGTACAGAAAGCTGTCCGCTCCAGCCTTTTTAGCTCCCTCGATGTAGGTGATCTCTGGCATGCCCGTCATCACAATAATGCCCATGTCCGGAAAGGCTTCCCGGATTTTCTCTGTGGCAGCAATCCCATTCTCGTTGTTTTCGGTTCTCACATCCATCAGAACAATGTCAGGTTGTTTTTTGTGGCATACCTCCAGGGCCTTTGCTGCATTGCCAATGCTTTCCACCACTTGCATGTCTGCCTGTGCATTGATCAGTACCGCCAGGGTATCTCTCAGCATCACCTGGTCTTCCACGATCAGCACCTTAATCATAACCCTCATCACCTCCTAACCGGGGCACCCTTACCTGGATAACAAACTGGGGTTGAAGAATGATGGATAAATTTCCCTGTAAAGCTTCCACACGCCTGCGCATGCCGGCTATGCCGCCCCCTTCCACAAGGACGTTGTTCGGTACGGTACCATCATTTTGCACCTCCAGACAGTGATGGTGTTCGACGTCTTTTAACTTAAGGTACACATTGTTGGCCTGCCCATGCCGAAGGGCGTTGGTACAGCATTCCCGGATTATTTCCACAAAGGTCATTGCCACCTCGCTTCTCTCAGGCATTTGTCCCGTTATATGAATCGCGGTTCCAATGAAAGCGTACGATTCGACCATAGAACTCAGAAGGAAATGGTGTGATGTTTCGATGGGATCACGTATCAACTGGCCAAGGTCTGTGATTAACGGTCTGATCACTTTTTCCAGCACTGGGGCGTCCAGCTCCGCCTCCAATAACCTGCCTAAAATGGTCAGTCGCTGTCCCAGTACATCGTGTATCTGCGTCTTCATCCGCACAATTTCTTTCTCCTGAATCAGTCGGTCCATGCTGGCAGCGGCCTGCTCCAGTTCACGTTGTAACTCCTCCAATTGTTGGTTGCGTTCTTCCAACATCCCTGTCAGTTTATCCTCTTCTGTGATGTCGGCGGCAAGGATTTGTTTGTAGTTCATGTTTTGGGTGATGATGTCTTCTTTGGTTATAAACCAGGCACCTTGGCCAGGGGTACGCACCAGCAGATTGTCGTCCACCTTCCATTCCTGGATGTTCCATGTGGCTGCCGCCTTCGATAAATTATGCCAAAGGATGCGGGTGTCCATGACATCGTATTGGTTCAGGTGGTCCAGTAATTGATTCATGGCAGGGTTCCTGATGAGTGTCCGGTTTCTTTTGTCAGCGTACAGGAGACCAACGGGAAACCTGTCCACCGCTTCCTTCAGGGATAAACTGGAAATATTTGTTTGTAGTGTTTCCCATTCCACTTGAAGCAGGAGGAGGCTTCGGGCAAACAAATACATGCAACTCACCAGAAAAAAAACAAGCGCCCATTGACCCGCGAACAATGACAGGGTGAACATCAGAACCCCCGCACAAAATGTAGGTTCTTTCCTTCCATGCCTCACAGTGATCCACAGGCCCAGGACGATTGGCATCACCACAAACCCTCGAAGGTCATGAAAATATGCTGCCGCCACTTGCCTTTGTATCAGGGGAATCGTTGTGATAAAGGTTAGTATCAGCACCTGCACCAGAATGGACAGTTCATAGGCCAGAATGGAACCAGGCACTTTGTTTTCCCTGTGAAAAGACATCAAAAACAAACGCATGGATTGTAAGGCAATCGTGGTGACCAGCATTATGGACACCAGGATGCGTGTTGTTGGCGTGAGTCCGTAGAGTTCAACCACCGTGGTTCATCCTTCCATACTGATGGAGATTTTCAGGCCTTCATCATGTTGTTTGATTTCAAGGGATGTCTTCGATCCACAAAGATGTTTTCCCTGGATTGTCTGGATTTTGAAATCTTCTGGGCTTGCCGGAGGCTGTGTTTCTAGCACCACGTGAAGCATCTGGGCTCTGTCCGTCACTTCCAGGTTTGCCAACAGTGCCGTGCTGTCATACTTCTTAGACCCTTCAATGATTTCAACAAATAAATCGTAGAAGCAAGCAGCTTTGGCTGCGTTCATGATCCCTGCCCCTCTTTCGATGACAGTCCCCTCCACGCCCAGCACGGCAGCTTCCCAAAGAGCCTCCCTCAACCAGACGGCCAACGCTTTTGTCTCACAGGTTTCGTGACCCGCCTCAAGCAAGGTCAGGTACCCTCTCCGTTTACAGTAATTAACCAACATCTTGATGGTTCCCAGCTGTTTCTTAAGGGCCACTTCATCCTGGCTCTTTTTCCCATTGAATGCACCTGCAAAGAGTGCGTTGATGCCTTCAATGCGTTCCTGCAATACCAGGGTCACCCTGTCGTACAATTCTTTCTGCGTTTTAATCCTGGCCTCCGCTTCTCCAGCCTGATAGATGCGGGCCAGGGTCCTGTTTCTTTCAAGAATCTCCTGTCCCTGTGTTTCAAGTGTTTTTCGCAATCTCACCACTGCTTCCATGTGCTGTACAAAGACCATATAACCTCCATTAATACAGTGGATGTTATAGGCAACCCCTTCATTGTCTTGGTGTGACAACCTGACAGTTTTGGTTCCCTTAACATTTTCATGCCCCACCTTTGATAGAATTTCAGGTGGCAACGCATTTGCCTGGGAGGTCTGGTATTGAATGTCCAGGTCTTTTGTGATGAGATACATTTCCACAGGGGCAAAGTGGAGCATCTCTCCCAACCGAAAGTTGTTGGGAATCATCCTCCCACGAAAGGCGATTTCAAGAAACAGTAAGGACAAGGTTCCATACACAACACTGAAATCAGACTCTCTGAACACAGGTATTCCCCAGGCATAACCTCCGAAATAGATTACGGAGCCAGCTAACACCAACAAGAGGGGTGCTGCCTCTTTTGTCATTTTACCAGATTTGGTTCTTGATGCCATGAAAACAAAAAGGATGATCAAATAAAGGGATCTGGCAAAAATGAAGTAATAGACCCCGCCATAAACATAGCTCTGCTCATACTGATTGCCTTCCATCCCTTGGGGAAATTGAAAGACCATCTGGTGCAGGTCATTGGTCATCACCAACAATGCCAAACCTAACGCCATAACAAAACTTGTTCTTCGTAACCACCTGAAAAACCGTTCTCCGTCTCTTTCGTAACGAATCTGGCCAATCCACAGCAAGACCGTCGGTACGAATGTGATGGGAATGTAGTATAGGTACCAGCAAAGCCGGTCAATAAACCCGTCTGGCAACATTAGTCTAAGGATCCGAACCAGCATCCAGAAAAACAGAAGCCCACAGATGGCAACGAGTTTTCGCAACAGAGACCTGTCAGAAATGCGTGTGATCAACAAGCCGCTCCACATCACCAAGAGGATGATGAAAACGAGGTAGGAGGTAATGTGTTCCAATCCACCGGCAGTGGCAGCCAGTCTTTCACGAAATACTTGCCTCCGAAACGCCGCCACTGCTTTCATCATCATCAGTGCATCCTCCGGGGCTATCTCAGTAATGACTGAAGCATTGTATCGGGCATTCTCCGGGTAAATGAAAGGGTCTGCTTCTCCCATCATCGTTCGAAAACCTGCAGCCACCAGATCATTGGCATCAATTTGTGGCAACGCTTCTGCGCCAACGGCCATGATCCCTACTGGAAATGAAAGGGTTCCTTCCTCCGGCACCACCATCTCAAGTCGCTGACCTTCTTTAATGCGCTGGGCTGCCTCATGGTCAAGCATAATGGCCACTGGTGCCTGATGCATGTCACCAAAAATCAAGCGTCCCTGCCTGTTCAAACGCATAAATAACTGAATGGTGTTATCCAGGCTACCTGCTTCCTGCTCCAGAGCTGATGCCATGGCCAGTATGGTATGAACAAAATCCACATGACTATACTTTCCTTTAAAGTCGACGTGTACTGGATAATGCCCCTGCTCCAGTGATTGCCAGCCGGTTATTTCATCCATCACCTGATCCCTGTCAATAACGATGAGTGGGGTGCTGACAAAATCTGGTCGATAAACCTTTGCTACACCTGCCTTCAGGTATGGCGTCGCCTGACTTTGGTAAGCTATGTGCAACGGCTCCTTCACGGGGTTTGGATAAAGGCTTTCGTAGATTGGGATCTGGTTGTAGAAGAGAATCCGATTCTTCTGGGAGAACGCTGTAAAAAAGAACATTACAATCAGCGGCACCATGACAAACGCCGCGATAACGGTGTATGTTCTTTTATCTTTGCTGCTCACGGCAATCATCCTCACTGATTATAGCTGGAGTCAAGAGAGTTGCCATTACCTTCATTGCAAAATAATTGTTATATTTTTATCATATTTCGACATGATTATGCCATTTACCTTCTCACAAAATTAGGTCTATGGTTTTATTCTTCTGCCTTTTCCAATTTGATTTAGCCACCACATCAGACAATATTTTCTAATTGAAGTGCAATAGATTACATCCGCCTGAGGTGGTTTACAAAAAATTTAATATGACTATCAATTTAGCTCAGGAAAAGACAAATGACACTCCTTCAAATAACGAAGCAGTGCGACGAAATCTTCCACCTCTATGATGCCGGAACGTTCTTCCCCCACTTCAATTTCAATCAGCACACTGGCTTTTTTCTGACTGCCTTCAACGTTTTTCTCAATCATTTCTGCCTGGGCAATGCTGTCCAGACCAAAGGATATGTCAACGGTTTCCGATAGCTTTCGAATGCGTTGCAGCTTGATATCCCCCACTATCTCGTTGGCAATGAAAATATCCTTCAGCCCCTGGGCGGCCATCACTTCAGCTTCTCCCACTTTGGCGACTGTAATCCCTCTGGCACCCAGCTACACCTGGAGCCTGGCCAGCCAGGACATTTTATGGGTTTTTGTGTGAGGGCGAAGAGAAACCCCGCTGCGATGAGCGTAGGCCTGCATCTTGCGGCAATTGTCCAGCATAATGTCTTTGTCAATTAACAGTGCCGGTGTGTCCAGTTCCATGTAATTCATCAGATGACCTCCTTCCGGAACCCTCTTTCTGTGGTATCGTTTTCAATAGAAGTTCAGTCAACTTTATCGTTCATTTTCGCATGGCAAAGGCATATGCTTCGTCAATCCAGTTCATGAGTTCCGAATCAAGTTCATTTTTATCCTGAATGATGACATGATGCGTCCATCGGTTTGGATATGGTTCCGTTGCTTCCGCAATTCGTGGTGAATCAAGGCGATAGGGGAGTCCGAAGGATAAAATGACATAGATGTCCGGCCGGTTTTTCATCTTGCGGATGGGCAGCCAGATGAATGCAAATGGATGTTTATTTGACATCGAGATTTGAGATTTTTGAATCTTAACAGTTGTCCCTGGATACTTCACTCGAATCATTTCTTCAAAGGCTGCATATAAGGGAAGCGCTTGTGGACATTTATTGAAGAACATAACAAGATCCTTTTCCATCATTAACGTTCCTCCATCCAGGTTAACCCTTCTCTTCATTATCGACAACAGTGTATTTCTTTGTTACTCCCATCATTCTTTCAATCATATTCCACATTGTTAAACCTCCCATCCAACCAGCATACCTAAACGCAGTGCCATCCAAAGGCACCAAAAACCGCCTGAAAATCAAGGCCGGACACGTTTAACTCCAGGGTTTTTTCCCGCAGCTGAAGGTCCTTTTTTGTTGCTATTTCCATTACCTGTAACAGGTCTTTACTCATTCGAATCACTCCTGATCACACGAACGTGCCGATAAACATTTTCAGCTTATACGCGCCTTCTTCGAGCAAATACGCATCATATAGATGATCGGTATTCATCTCACGAACTTCTAACTGGCATTCCTTAAAAAGGCGCAGCCATTGTTCATACGAGAACAATCCCAGTGTATGCGTCTCATGATAATGCTCCTTTCACCACCCTGACGGATCAAATAAACCATGGTCGCTTCATAGGTGCTGTCCGAAACAATATGATTGTTTTCAAATAAGGTAATGTGAACACCGTCTTTTGCCCCCGTGTAGACAAAGTTATTCTCCTGAAACTCTTCTTTCGTATGGGCAACGACCAGTAAAACGCCGCCTGCTTTTAAATGACCGGCTGCATTTGTCAGTGTTTGTTTCAAGTCCTCCAACGTGCTCATATAGGCAATGGAATCAGGAATCACAACGGCATCAAATGTTTCGTTCAGACAAATGGTTCTCATATCGCCCATTACATACGTCACATCTGGATTTACCTTTTTCGCCAAATCTAACATGCCTCGGCTTACGTCCACACCCGTTACCTGAAAGTGCTTCCTGAAATGAAAATCATGTCCTCCTGCTCCGCATCCCAAATGCAGCATCGTGGGAAATGGTGCCGAAACGGAGTCTTTGATTACCCTGACATAGTTCATTGCTTCTTCTTCGTAAGACTCTGGACGGGCTAAAACAGGATCCGTCCAGGCGAGCTCATTGTAAACGATCCAATGCATGTCTTTTCACCTCGTTCGTCGCTCTGTATTTTTGCCTGCTTCCCCTATCCTTCGCCTTTTTATTCGCTCAGTATGGTGGTGATGTCTTTGACGAATGCCATCGTCCATGGTGGCCATGTTGCCGTTAAACAGAATCTGATCCATATGATTTTCTCCCTGTTTCGCGCATTTTAATGCGTTTGCGGCGGCGCAGGTGAATGAGGAGCAGGGTGGTTTCGTCCAGGGCTGCCTGGCGGTTGCCGTGGGGCCGGATGACGTTGGCGATGTCCTTAACAGTGGAGCCACCTTCCCACATGGCGGCTGCGGTGCACATGGCGGACGGGGTGAAGGTGAAATCCAGGTCGTCCAGAATGATCTCAAAGGATTTGGTGCCGGTCGAATGCTTCCGATTTTGTTGTGTGGTGTCCATGGTGTTCCTCCTTTTTGTTTGATGCGCCCTTTTATTGTACCATCAAAATCGGAGAAATCTTTGAAATTGACTAAAAGGCAATTTTTTGTTGGATCACCCCGTCTGATCATTGGAATTCCAATGCTTTCACAGTCTCCGTGCTTTTCGCTTAAAAAATATTTTTTTCTTTTTTGAAAAAACCAAAAAACTTCCCTGACAACATCCGTTTCAGGGGCGAGTTTTCAGGTTAACTTATAGAAAAGCCGACCTGGATCATCGATCCAAGTCAGCTACAGAAATTACTCCATCGGGATGCCATCATTCATTTTGATCGCTTATTTCTTTGGTCTTCTGCAATCCCTCCTGCTGCTGTTGCCACATGTTCGGGTGTTTATAATCAACAGGTCATAAATGAATTTTCGGTGTTATCATATCATTAAAGCTTTTTCTGGTATTTCACGAAATTTTTTTCGATTATTCCATCAAAGTATTTTTTGGTTACTTCTTCCTTCTCTGCAACTTCAGTGGCTACACCAGGGCTGCACCACCTCCGACCCGTGTAACCTCCTAATTCACTAACTCCTCAAACCACTGGAATTCGATAGGCACCGCTACCATTCGCAGTCCGCCTTCATCCTTCATC
The DNA here is from genome assembly GCA_033549305.1 of Bacillota bacterium. Lineage (GTDB taxonomy): Bacteria > Bacillota > Clostridia > Peptostreptococcales > Tindalliaceae > Anoxynatronum. The sequence goes on from JAWSUV010000015.1 coordinate 13,811, forward strand.
TTTCCATCCGGAAAAAACAGCCTGTCATCCTCCAAGACGTAAAGGTGAAAGACATACCCATCCTGCAGCTGCTCCGGGTAATCCATGCCGTAGCCTCTCTGATTAATGGATTCGTCGCCATAGGCCACACGGATGTAATAAAAGTCGCCATCAAGCCAGTTGGCTATGTCTTCGTCGTCTTTCACGTATTCGCCGGAAGCTGTCCTCAGCGCATCAAAGATGGCTTCAATGGTCGCCTCGTCCCTGATCTCAATGGTTCTCTCCTCAATTTCCTGCATTCTTTCTGGCAGCTGTCCAAAAAACGCCTCAACTTCCTGTCGTTCTTCGTCCTTCAACTGACTCAGGTCATCAAAAGCAACTCCAGGGCCGCTGTTGCCTATTTCCTGGACCATTTCATAAACTTCCTTGCTTTGCACCATCAAACCTGCAGGCGTTTCCAGGTGTTGCAAGTCAATTTCTTCGCTTGCCATTGTTCCGCCGCCAGCACAAGCCATGAGAAAAAATCCCATGAGGCAGATCATGCTGATCAACCATATACTTTTTTTCATCATCGTAGCACCTCCACATAAATTCAGGTTGACGACAATGTTTGCACCACTTCTGACTTTGTGTATCTATGCAACCATTGCCTGAAGTACATTGAAATTTTCACCAAAGAAATCATAGTTACGCCAGTCTTCATCAAACCAGTATTTTTCATCACTATTGTGATAGGTTTCCTGATGATAGCGTTTTCCACCTTGGTATAGTTCCAGTACAATTCCCAGAGAGTCCTGATTCCGTCCATAGAGTTCTTCAGAATATGCAGCGAGGGCTGGCGCAAGAAGATGTTCAATTTCCTGCTTGACCCACTGCTTTTCATCTGTTTCCATCTTCGAACGAGTGTCGATCTGAACAAAAACCACATAGCCTTTAAAGCTCTTTTGAATATGAATACTTCCAATAGACAATGAAAGTTGACTGGCTACTGCATCCTGAAAAGTAGACACTACGTCGGTTTTTTCTTCTCTAGCCGCTAATCGGGGCTGGGTATTTTCTAAGTACTGCCCACCTGCAACCATCCCTTGATGAAGATATGTAGTCTGTTCAACGACCAATTTATCGGCAATGAAGACCCTGTGATTTATTTGTTCCAGTTCCTGTCGAAGGTCTTCCAATTCCGGCGGCATCGACAAAAACATGTAACTTGCCATGCCAATGACAAACAGCTCAGATGCCATTCTTTTACTTTTCATGACACTTTCCCTGGTGACATCTTCAGGAAAGTAGTAATCCACAAACAACTCATCAATAATTTGGTATAAATCAAAGGTTATCAGCTCTGGCATCTGATAGTATTCATCCATGACGAATGGGAAGAAATCGATCGCCCATGGCAACAATGAAACCTCCTGTATTTCTTGGTCTGTTTCATGTCTTCCGATGCTATAACCTTTAAATTCAGCCTCTGGAGATATCTGGCAACCTGCCATCACGAATATCCCCACCAGAATAATCATCAATAGCAGACAAATTGATTTTTGGAAATTTTTGTTATTCATCATATAATAGCTTCACCTCTTTCCGTATATCCTCTTGTTTCCATCAACACACTCATTTCTTTTAGATTTTTTTATGCCAGTAATAGCCGGCAGGCGATGCATATACCTGAAAGAAAAGCCCCGAGGTGTTCTCGGAGCCCATGATTTTTTCATGCCTTTTTATTATCTAGCATTATACATTACTTTTACTGTTTGTTCAATTATTTAGCCGACTGTAGTATTGCCTTAGTTATTCACTATTATGATTGTTTTTCATTTGATGGTTTTAGGTATGTGTGGTAAAATTTTAATGATAGTTAGTTGACGAAGTGTGAGCCATTCTTCTTACTGTCATTCAACAGGAGTGAGTAAAATGAAAGTTACAAAACACATTCTCGTCATATTAGTAACCTTGGTTGTTCTGATAGGTTGCTCATCATATACCGAGGAGCAAGTTGTTTTTTCTGAGCAATTAATCTATGGAGACGAGCAGATAATAGACTTGGTTCAAATAGATTATAAACTGGAAAACTCAAAGCAATGGACAGATAGTTCTATTATAAACCAACTGATTGAAAAACTTGAGGGGATCGAGTTGAGGCAATTGACTACTGAAGACGAAAACGAGCTATTCACGCAAGTTGAGATTTTGTATACGATACATTTAATCTCCCAACAAAGCCCAAGCAATGGTATAGACGCACAAGGTGGCGTAGCTTTTATACTTTCAACGGGTGAAATAGTGTTCTCTGATATAAAAACGATGGGAAACGGCAGAACTGTGTCGTATATCAATGTCAATAAAGAAAATAGTAGGATTGAAGCCCTCACATCTTATATTGAAGGCTTGTAGGGTGTTATCATGCCAATAATGTCAAGGATCGATATGGTGATGCTAAGGCTTCATATCATCTGGCCACACACGCATTGTACTTGCCTTAATATTTACCGTAACTGTATCGACAATACATGTTAAGTATATAATAGAGAAAACAAAGGAGGTTTATTATGGACATTATTGCTTTGGACTTAACATTCTTATTTCAATTGTTCAACGTTGCATTACTGATTGGAATTATTTATTTTGTTTATACTCTGGCGGTTAAGTTACCAAAAAGGCTTAAACAAAATGAGGATAAACTTGACAGAATAGAAAAGGAATTGGAAGACATAAACAGAAAACTAGTTGATAAATAGGCTTGCCTCTAGTACAACCCATTCATTTTAAGACCCGAGCAAGCTAAACAAGCACTAACGATTTAAAGCCCTGGCAGTGTGCGGTGTTTGCACTCTGTCAGGGCTTATCTTTTGATCTTAGCTGACGGGGCATGACCGGCAGGGAATGCGCCGGAAGTGCTTTTTAACGGCTGGCCGCAGCCCCGGGAAGCCGGTCGATGTTCCAGGTACCCCCGGGTGACGTTAATACTTATCTTTACAAATAGTAGTCTTTTTGTCGCATAAGTACATTAACGTGTACTATGAATGATTATGTAATGATTGAACTATTTATATGTTTATGACGTCAAGTATAATATAGGGGTGATGATATGAAAAAAACGATGTGTGTGTTAACTTGTGTAGCGATCGGCTTCATGCTTTTGGTAGGATGCGGGAAAGAAGATCCGAGCAATAAGATCAGTGATATGGATCTGACAACCTATGAAACTGTCAATGATTTCACTGATGTTCGCATGACGATAAAAGATGAAACAGTCTCTACGACTGGTTTGACTGTAGTATTTGAGAATAATTCAGATCATCATGGCATCTACGGGGAGTTCTTTTCCTTAGAAGAAAAGATTGATAATAAATGGTATCAGGTCCCTGTTACGATAGACGGCGATTACGGATTTAATGATATCGGTTAAAACCTCACTCCAGGCCAAAATGAAGCCTTTGAAGTTGACTGGGAATGGCTCTATGGCAGCTTGAATGCTGGAGAATACCGTATTGTGAAGGATATACTGGATTTTAGAAATACAGGTGACTTTGACAGATACTATTTAGCAGCAGAGTTTACCATTTAAAACTAAGCAATCGATGAGAAGATTCGAACGGGTTGTTCGTGATCCAGGTGCGCTACCCTGAAGCTGTGTTTTCTCACGAAACAGCCCTTTATCTCCTGAATCTTGCCAATCGGGAGCCCTCACCCTTTTCCATGACGTTAAGGACCGGTGTCAACTCAGCGAGATTATCCAAAGAAGGCATCAAAGTATATAAAGTGAAAGAAAGCCTTTTCGACCTGGGGTTGATGGAAACCAGTTCTCCCTCAGGACACACCCTTCGATCGTACAACGCCGAGCGAACCATTTGCGACATGTTCCGCAGCCGGCGAAACATCGAAATCCAAACATTGCAGGACGCAGTCAAAACCTATGTCCAGCTTAAAGAAAAGAACATTCCGCTGTTGTTGCGTTATGCTAATGAATTCTCGGTGGAAAAAATGATTCGTCAATACCTGGAGGTGCTTTTATCGTGATACGTACTTCACGCCAACTGAAAGCGCTGGTTCGAAACATGTCCATGGGCGATAGTGCCAAGTCACAAGTGATCATACGCAACTACGTTATGGAGCGATTTCTCGAACGGCTTTCACTCTCACAATACAGGAATAATATGATCTTAAAAGGTGGCATACTGGTTGCCGCTTTCCTTTACAACAAAGCCATTACAACAAAAGTCTTGTTTTGTGCCGACTTCTATTGTAGGATGAACTTACAGATCAGGCCTACACCGTCCGCGGGTAGGCTATTTTTATCAGCAGAAACCCTACTTAAGGGCAAAGCTGTCACCCTCCGATGTCATATTCTTAATCTCCTCATAGACCCAGGAGCGGGTTCTTTGGGCTTCTTTCAATAACTTTTTCTTTTCAGCCTGGCTAAACTTGCTCATTATTTTTACTCTGATGTCTTTGTTCATATCTTCTTTTCCAATGGCTTTAATGGCTTCGATGAGCAGTGCACTTTTAGGAAATATTTCGCTGATTTCCCTGTTGGTTCGCCGCTTAAGCTTAATAACAAATTGCGCATGACGAATGGTTTTATGAGGTCCATCAGTGACATACTCATACACTGCCGGTACCTGGGTGGAAAGCCCCATCTGGTTTAGTGCAGCCTCCCCGGAAGGCACAATGTGCCACCCATAGGCCCGGGCAATGGCTTCTGCCACTTCACGTGGTGAAAGGGCCACTTCTTGTTGCAGGAACTCATTATAGTTGGGTTTTTGATAGATGCCCCTGTGTACCCGGATCAATTTCCCTTCTGCTGCTAACCGGGAAAAGGCTTTTTTAACCGCATCATAACTCCCCAGATCTGCAAAGTCTGATAAAACAAAGGCTTTGCCTTTCTGGGAGGCATTTATTCTCTGGATCATGCTTTCCATTACTTTGTTACTGGTCATGCTCATCACCACCTTTCGTCACTAATATTATACAATATTGGTGACAAGAATGATAGGGATATCATCGAATGATTTTAATGATTAAATATAACGACCACCCATAAGCCCAATCAAAGGTCGGACAGTGTTCACGAACTGGCGAATAGCATTACCGCATTGTGCAGTCGACAACCTTGAGCATCATGATGTTTTTCATGTTTACCGCATTCTATTAGAATGTGGCATCATTCTCCGTTGACATTTTGCAGTACATCCGATAGTTTATATTGGAGGTGTATCCTGGTTTTATATCAGGTACAAGACCCAGTTTACATCAACAAGGAGTGATGCTCATGACATTCGCCCAACGTTTGAGACAAGGTGCTTGGCCAAAAAGATGACCCAGAAAGAAGCGGCTGCACTGGTTGGCAGCAAACAACTGTTTATTGAGGTTATTCTTAAACCAACCAACAACAATGAGGTGCTAAAATGGCAATGATGGTGACAAAAGATGAAAAACTGGATTACCTGATGTATACGGTTTGCGCTTTGGGGGAGAAAAAATCCCTGCATAAATACATTGATAAGATCTATAAAAAAGACAGTTCCTTGTACTATAAGGCATATCGAAGTGATGCGTATTACAACCACCCCTACATCAACACTCTGTTGACCAAAAAAGGTTACTATTCTAAAAAGGTCATTGGCATTATGAACGTAGCTCTTTTATCAGAGGACATGTCAAACATCAACTACCTGATACAAAAAGGGTACAAGCTATCCTGGAACTACATCAAGAACAGGGGCAGGATTGAAGGTAGTAAGTTCATGGACATGGTGATGGAAAAATATGGAGACGACACCAATATCGGCTTCCATGAAGCTGTCAACCACATGGTCGTCCTTGCCTTTCTTTGCAGTGTCAATAAAATCCCCCTGTATTTTGATGAAGAGAACTTTCAAATATTCAGTGACTACATCGAAAACAACTATAAAGTAGCGGTATTGGGCAGGATAATGTACAATGAAAAATCAGTTGAAAAAGTAAGGGATAAAGTGGATGCTTTCAACAACACCTACCCCACCACTAAACCAATTAAATCCGTGGGGGACTTTTTTGATGAAATGGTTGACTGGGAAAGCAGGAAAGTGCGGGAAGAATACCCATGCCTGGATGACCCCGATGTGATTCAAAAAAAAGTCATTAAACACCCTTGGTCAAGCGCGGGGTTACGCCTCATTCGGTTTTTAGGCGGTGAAGGGGTCGATGGCGAAAACCTGATACACGAAACTCCATTTTCCAAGAAAGAACTGGAGGAAGTTGTCGCCCACGCGTTTCACTGCATTAAAGATTACCGCCTAAAGGATGAAGAGGTGGAAACCCTGGTGCTGACAAGCCTATTTATCCGGGCGCTAGTGACAGAGTATAAGAACACAAAACATATGTATTTCGAAGAACTAAGTGAGTCGTACCAAGAAGAAATTGAAGAAATTCGAAAAGTAACGGAAACGATAAAAATCCAAGCCAAAAATGCCGAAGCTGAGCTGGTTAAAAAAGAAGGTCGCTACCAGAAAACCATCGACAAACAGAATGAGACGCTTTCTGAACTGGAAAAAGAAAACAAGCGACTAAAAGAAGCATTAACACAACAGGAAGACAACAGAAAAGAGTTGCACGCTCTGAGGGAATTCATGTTTTCCATGGAATCCGACAGTTCACCAGAATACCAGAATGTTTCCCTGGAAGAAAAGATTGCACTTGTGGAAAGCTATAAGTGTGCGGTACTGGGTGGACATCCCAACTGGGTTAAAAAGGCAAAGGAAACATTGCCAGGGTATGTGTTTATCTCGCCCGACCAAAAGACCGTCGATTTTAATTTTCTGGATAACATGGATGCGGTGTTTATCAACACGTCCTACAATTCCCATACGATTTATGAAAAAGCCATGAACTTTCTTCGCAGTAACGATGTGCCTCTTTTTTACATCAACGAGGCAGGTAGTTTGGATAAGGCAGTGGATATCCTCTATCGGGATTTAAACGTAATAAAGTCAGGTAAATAACTTGATGGCAGGTGAGTTATGAATATCCCCATTAAATAGGGGCAATAATTTGTAGCATTGGATTCTTCTTTTGAAATACCCAGTCGTTCGTTTCTTTTCAGACCCGTCTGGGTATTTTATGTGCCCGGAATAGTGAGTCCCTCAAAAAATATTGGACACAGACGGTTTACCCAGGCACTGGCCATGGGTATGATCGTTGGCCACTTGTGCCAGTTACCAGGCCAATCTATCGCTTTTCAACGAATCACCATCATTTTGTATCTTTAAATCAGTGACACGGTCTACTCAAGGGCATGAATTTCATCTTCTAAGTCTTTAAGCCCCTGAAGCAGCGTTTCAAATGCAGGTATTTCTCCAAATAACATGCCTTCCATTTTTGCATAGTCATCCTTTAATTGCTTCATATGCTCCTCGCGTGGCAGCAACTTGATTTCTTTTGGTGTGGCATGTTCATACTGAGCCCATGCGCAAGCGTAGAATTTTTGCTTAAAATGGACAACTTTCAATAACAACGCCAAATCGTTCATGGCTTCGTGCTTCACAGGCGTCTGGGCCATCATGTAAAGGTCATAATAGTGTCTTGAATAACGTGCTGGCATCTTCGTTTTGCTGCGGTTGGCTTCCTGATGCAAAATGGTCGCTTTTTCCCAAAATGTCCTTGCAGCACTCACCATGCGAATTTCAGTGTGTTTCTTTTCGAAAAGATCAGGTTTATAAGATGCTGCATAGGATTCAACTGTCTTGGTGACAACCGGTGTCCACGCCGCCAAAGGGCCTATTTCAAGCCTGATTTCTTGTCTCAATGCTTTATCCTTGAACAACTGGGGATAAACAAAACGAATGGTCTGTTTGTCGGCATCATCAATGTCTAACTCAAAAGGTTCTTTCAGGTATTTCCCAAATAGATCCATTAAGCTGGGTTTCATCACATCACATATATACGCCTCAGCCTGTTTGTTCGTTGATTTCACAAATTGATTTTGCTTTGTTCTACTTCTTTCGTCCCACGGGCCATTCATTTTATATCCCAGCAGCCGCCAATCAAGGATCAGATCGATGTCCTCCGAAAATCGGTTGATGAGATGAAAACCCTTAGAAAGACTTGTGCCACCTTTGAAGGAAAGGTTTTCAGCATACACAGAGTGATGAAACAGCATCTCTAGGGTCCAGCACACCCAAAAGTCTTTTTCAATAATGGCTTCATTAAACCCATACTCCGCCGCCGCATTGGTGAACAGGGCATGACGGTTTTCTTGGCTTTCATTGGCTATGTGTAAGATGGTTGTCACCCTCCGATGTCATATTTTTAATCTCCTCATAAACCCAGGAGCGTGTTCTTTGGGCTTCTTTCAATAACTTTTTCTTTTCTGCCTGGCTAAACTTTCTCATCAATTTTCTTCTGATGTCTTTGTTCATGTCTTCCTTTCCAATGGCTTTAATGGCTTCGATAAGCAGGGCACTTTTGGGAGAAAGTTCACTGATTTCCCGGTTGGTACGCCGCTTAAGCTTGATCACAAACTGTGCATGGCGAATGGTCTTATGAGGACCATCCGTGACATACTCGTACACTGACGGCACCTGGGTGGAAAGCCCCATCTGGTTCAAGGCAGCCTCCCCGGAAGGTACAATATGCCACCCATAGGCTCGAGCAATGGCTTCTGCCACTTCACGTGGTGACAGGGCCACGTCTTGCTGCAAGAACTCATTATAGTTTGGTTTTTGATAGATGCCTCTGTGTACCCGGATCAGTTTCCCTTCTGCCGCTAACCGGGAAAAGGCTTTTTTAACCGCATCATAACTTCCCAAATCTGCAAAGTCCGACAAAACAAAGGCTTTGCCCTTCGGGGAAGCGTCTATTCTCTGAATCATGCTTTCCATTACTTTGTTACTGGTCATGCTCATCACCACCTTTCGTCACTAATATTATACAATATTGGTGACAAAAATGATAGGAATTTTGAGAGTTTCAAGAAGAACAAAGAATCAATGTTGTTTGTGAGGTAGAAATCCCGGAAAATAAAATGACCTGCCTTGGTATGTTATGAGGCAGGCGGATACTGTTATCTCTAATATTCGTCATGTAATAAGAATGTCAAGGTTTATCGATGAAATTAAACCATCTTATCGGTCAAATCAGACGAGTTAAAAACAAAATCAAGTGCTATTAGTAATTGTCTGTTATTTATATTGTCACATTCGATGCAGAAAGCTTATTATCAGTCGCATCAATTAAAACAATATCTTTACATTTTTGCAATCCCAATTCTAAAGCCTGACAACCCTTACCCTTAGAATGAACTAGATATGTTTTCTCTTTTTCCATTATCATGGATTTAAAGACATTTATATTAAAAGGCACAAACGATTTAAGGCCTGCAGTGTGCGTATTTTTGCACTCTGCAGGCCTTTTTCTTTTGCTCTTAGCTGATGGGGCATGACCTGAAGGAAATGCGCCGGAAGTGCCTTTGTTCTATTGAATCATTGTCAAGGGACTGGGGAATAACATCTATCACTGGCTATCAACAAACAATCGATTGACGATTAAATCTCTCGTCTGGCTGTCATTAAAATCGATCTTCCCGGACAAATGCACCACGGTGTTTCCTTTGTGAAGGATGAGTTCATCCCTTTCCTCTGTAAGGGCCAGATGATCCATATTCCATGATGCTTTCATCTCATCATCTGTGATCATGTTTTTTGTAAGAAAATACATGCCTCTAAATTTTATACCCCTTCTTAACTCCTCCGTGATGCCATTGAAGATTACCTCCGCAAAATAGGGATGTATGGTTTTATAGTAACGAATACGCATTCCTTCCGTTTCTTCATTAATACCCCTGATCTCCCAGTAAACATAATGCTGGGGAGTGACAGGACTCATGCCGGTAGTAAACTCCCTTCTGGCCAGCTTCCCCTGCTGTGATCCTTTCCTCAGCTCCACCATGGCAACCACCGGATAACCCTCCGGGATAGGGTCTTCCCGAGTCTCATCAACAGGAAAAGGTCTGGTTGTAAGCAGGGAATTGACAATGGCCATTGAAAAGACGACAAACATGATGGTCAGGGTGACATATAGGACACCGTCTTTTTTGTCAGTTGTCTTTTTCTTGATCACGTACCTAAGCACTAACCCAATGATCAACCCAAGAGCTGGTCCAGCGAAGGACAGTAAAATACGGGGATCAAAAAAGGCGTCAACAATCATTGCCAGTATAAGAATAAACACAACCGTCATTCCCGTGCCATGGAGTGCGACAATCCGCCTTCGTGCATTTTTCAAGGTGGGTTTTTCCAGGGGCAACCCTCTCTTGATATTTTTCCTCGCCTTTAACACTCTCGTCAGGCTATAGACAGTGGAAGCCAGTACAGCGATAAAAAGTATGGGAAATAGAAGTGTTCCGGCAACCCCTGTAAAACTCAAAAGATTTTTATGATTTATTGGGAAATACAGAACCAATGTTGCCATTCCAACAATCAAAAATAGGAATGTACTCAGGAGCTCTTGTTTGAATAAAGAGGTCTCGACGATTTTTTGCTCCAGCACTTCATCGGTTTGAATGGGAACAGGATCCTTATCTTCATCAGCATAGAAAAATTGCAGATAGTCCTGTGAGGTGATGAAGGTCCAGCCCGACTCCTGGCACAGGCTTCTGTACTCTTCTGATTCTTTCGTGTTTTCTGGTGTCAGGGGGCCTTCATCTTTGAACACATCCACGTAGAATGTTACCCTTCGAGGCTTCATAGCCCTGAATTTAGCCGTCATTCGCCCGACCTTTTCCAGCATCCATCCCTTCTCAGCCATTTCCTCCAGATAGATGCTAATGACTTTGTAGTCAAGGGCAAAGAATCCCCAAAACACTCGCTTCGTCTTATTCTTCATTAGATTCCCTCCCCCCTCTCTATAAGATCCCTGCCGTCTGAAACCAATTGCATCAATCGCTGGTGTTCATCCTTTAAAATATCCAGGCCCTTATCCGTTATTGTGTATACCTTCCTTCTATTCTCCTCTGAGACCTGTACGATGATTTTCTCTTCCTCAAATCTGGATAAAAGATTATATAACGTACCGGCTCCTATCTTTACCCTGCCCTGGGTGCGCCTGTCCACTTCCTGCATGATGCTATAGCCGTGCTGGGGCTCTATCAGGATCAAAAGTATGTAGTACATGGGCTCTGTTAAGGTTTTTAACTGTTCTCTTGCCATCGGAGCACCTCCATCGCATCTATATCGATACTTGATATATCTATCATCAATATAGTGTATGCCTATCGGTTTGTCAATCATTTTTCGTATCGTTCATGTTTTCACCCATTGCTTCATCTGTTTTTCTGTAGTCTGCCCAGCGATCTCAGCCAGCTGCCCAGGAAGCGCAAAAGAAAACCGGAAGAGCGTCATTTTGGCACTTTGCCGGTTAACCTAAGTAAAAAATCCCAGGTATTTTACCCTCTGGGGATTTTTCCTCCTGTAGTGCCACTTATCTCAAAACCCGGCACGTATGTTACGTCTTTATGTGGGTATATATTAAATGACGTATTCAATAAAAAATAAAGTCCGGGAGTGGTAACATGATGACGATCACCAAAGAGACCAAGGTATTTGATATTTTAGAAGAATATGGGGACATCGCCGACGTGATGGAAGTCTTCGGTGTTAAACGCGTTGGAAAATACTCGGTGCGTCGTTTGATCACCAGGGCATTGACTGTGGAACGCGCTGCAAAAATCCATAAAGTCCCGCTGGATGAATTCTTAAACATTCTAAACAAAGCAATTGAATCAAAAAAATGACAGTTCAACGGCGCAGCCGCTTTTGACTTCGAAGGTTATCTGTTCATCGTCCAGTTCGCTGAAAAACCGCTTGATCCCTTCATGGATTTCCGCATGGTGGCTGAAAAACATATGGCCGCCTTCCTTAAAAGAGAGCAGCGTGGAGTCCGGAATTTTTTCGTGTGTGTATTCAGCGTAATAGAACGGCTGCAGCGTATCGTCTTCCGCATGAATCACCAGTGTTGGCGCTTTGATCTCCCAAATCGGATAATCTTCAGGTGACAATTCCTTGAACTGAATAGTTGCATTGAAAATCCCATTCTTTCTCAGGGAAATTGGATTCATTATTCCGAAGAACTCTCTGGCCATCTCGATTTCATCAGTGGTCATTTTTTGCTGAACCTCTTTAGAGACTCCCAGAACATTCAGCAGATCAGACTGGATATATTCCGTAACCATCCAGAATAAGAAATCATTATCAAAGATCGTTCCAAAAGCGATTGACTGAGCCGTGGTCAGCTTTGGCGGTGTTTGACTTTTTGCACACATCATGGTGAGTGATTTCACACGTTCAGGGTAGTTAATGCTGAATTTCAGCGCGGATGGTCCTCCATCGGAGACAGCCACAACATGAATGTTGTTTATCCCCAATTCATCAAGCAAGTCCCTGTACAGAGCCGCCATGTGATCCGTGGTAGGCTCTTCCGTTAACGGGGTGTTTAGATATCCAAACCTGGACACTGCGATCACCATGTGATCCTTTGGCAAGAATCTGTCTGCAAGAAGCAAGCCCTGGTCATATCCGCCTCCAGCGCCGTGAATCATCAGAACAGGGTCTCCTTCGCCGGAAACGGCATATTCAATGGTCCCCCGGTCCAGTTCAACGACAACACTATTGGTGTTCGCTCTCTCAATCTGCTCAGATCTGACTTTTGAAAAACGCTTGTACTGAATATTGATAAAAACAACGGTTGTGCATAGTAATACCAAGCTGATCCCTAATGCTATTTTTTTTGTTGTCGTGCTATTCATGATACTCATCTTCATTCTCCTTGCCTGCTAAGTTCAATTGGTCCAATTGTGTTTTGTAATCTCCCTGGCTTTTACTCCACCGGCTTGTTTTTCCCGAGACACAACACATTTTCCACCAGGGTGTCGATGTATTCGTTTCGCTGCCCTTCATCATGCAAATTGATCCCGGAATACAACAGGAACTTTTCAGGATTGAGGCTGGTCACCTGTATGGGAAGAAGAATTTGAAGCGCAATGGTTCTCAAGTGCATCTCGTCTTTCCCAGTGCCGAAGATTTCCTTCAGCGCAGGCATGACGTACAGGGGAGCATGAAAGCCCCCTTGAAGCAGGTTTTGCGTGATGGTGAATTTGATGGCTTTTTCATGCTGTTCGCCATACCCATAGAGTTGTTTCAACATCGTTTTCAGTTTGTCCACCGGATCTGAAACCTCATCGTCTTCTGACGGGCTAAAATCGGTGGCCATTTTTGCCATATGGGTTGCCACAGCAATCCCCAGCAGTTCGTTCTTGGAATTGAAGTGGTAATTGATCAGGCCCACGCTTACACCGGCCCTTTCTGCCACCTGGCGAACGGTGATTCTTCCCACATCTTCTCCCTCTGCCAACAGGTTCACGACGGTTTGAATGATGTTGTTTCGTGCATCCTTGTCATTCATTTTTTCACCTTCTTTTTTATTATGTGAATCTACTTCTTTGAACAGGTTTGATGCATGGTGCACTGAACATTATTTGAACATGTTCAGTTTATGATATCCTTCCACACATGTCAACTGTTTTTTTAACAATTTTTTCGCGACTGTTCCTTCAGCGTAGCATGGGGTCGCAGGGTACACGGGGTCCAGGTACACGGGTCGGAGGTAGTGTAACCTGAGTTTGAACTCATCCTTCATAGAGTAAATAACGTGGGGCATGTGTCTGGAAAGATCGATTTTATGACGGACAGACAAGAGAGTTGATTATCGATCGATTATTTGTTGATCGCCAGTTGTAGACGTTAGCGAAGCACATTTGTACGCGGCACTTTTCTAAGTGTCTTGCCTCAAGATTTTTAAATACGCTTCCTGTTTTCGAAAAAATCCCTTGGCGGTTCCCTGAGGAAGACGAGGTGGAGTCAGCCATACGAAAAGCGATGACGTAAAAATGACTGCCGGGAAACATTTCCCGGCAGTTTTTTTGGTTGTATAGGCTGTTCGGATGCAGCGCTTTTCAAGTCAATTCTATCTCTTAGTGAACTGACAGGCGAAATCCTGCCAGCTTATTTTTTTGTTTTTACTTTCACCGTCGGTCCGTCAGATGTCTCAGATGTTTCAAGTCCATTTTCATATACAGCCTGCACGGTGAAGGTATAGGCTGTCATTGGGTCCAGCTCATCCATGAGCAGGGCCGTCCCTTTGGAAGCGTCAAATTCTTTGCAGGATTCACCGCTGCCGTACACCCTGTAGCTGACAGCATCCGGTACCGGCTGGCTGAGCACCAGGGTGACGCTTTTAGCTGTGACATTCGTGGCCGACAATCGGACTCCCTTCGGCCATCCGGTCCCTTCTGCCAGGAAATTGGCTGTCAGGCTGCGTTCCGACGTGCCCATGGTGAAGGAATAGATCTCGACCGTACTGACTTCAGTTTGACCTTCTGTCCAGTTGATGAAGCGATAACCGTCATTAGCTGTTGCGATCACTTCTACCGGGTCACCCTCTTTAAACGTACCACCGCCGCTGACCGTTCCGCCTTCGGAAGGTTTGGCTGAAACCGTCACCAGCCATTCGTACACCGGTTCTGTTTTTACGAAATGGGCCACCAGGTCACGGTCTGCCTTATCCATTCTGAAGGTATAGGTTTCTCCCTTGCTGACGATGGGTGATCCTTCTCCTTCTGTCCAGTAAACAAAGGCATAGTCTTCTTTGGCTGTGGCGCTCACTTTGACGCGGTCTCCCGTTTCGTAATAGCCGCCTCCGGTAACAGTGCCGCCTTGGGTCGGATAAGCAGAAACGCTGACGAGATACCCGGAAGTCGGCGGAATCAGTTCAAACTCAACGGTCACGGTGATGTTGTCTGCCAGGCTTAGAGCGGTGTAACTGGTGCTTGTGTGGCCGGCTACCACACTGCTATTCAAAATCCATTCCTTCACCTGGTATCCGCTGTCCGGTGTGGCGGTGAACAAGACTTCTTTGCCTTCCACCACGGTGGCTCCGGAGGCGATGGCTGTGCCGTCAACGGCGGCTGCCAGTTTCCCGTTTCCGCCTGTCACGCTGTAGGTCACGGTGTAGGTGGTCGGCGGAATCAGTTCAAATTCGACGGTTACGGCGATGATACCCGCCAGGTCTGTCACGGTATAGCTGGTGCTGGTGTTGTCTGTCACCGCGCTGCCGTTCAGGGTCCATTCTTTCACCCGGTACCCGGCGGCCGGTGTGGCGGTAAAGTCTACGTTTGATCCTTCCACCACGGTGGCTCCGGAGGCGATGGCTGTGCCGTCAACGGCGGCTGCCA
>JAWSUV010000015.1:29154-33097 GCA_033549305.1 Bacillota bacterium
GTTTCCCGTTTCCGCCTGTCACGCTGTAGGTCACGGTGTAGGTTTCAACAGCAGCATCACTAATCCTGTAGGTCTTGAAAGCGTAATCGTAAATGCCGTATCCAGCAGCGCTCCATGAACCATAAGAGTATTGTAAGGCACTGCCGTCGGTATAATTATCAGAGGCCGTGTTTGTACGCCACGATACCGAGGAGTCACCGCTTATGACAAGCGCATACGAATGGCCGGCTGTTAACGTGGTCGTCGGAGTATTGAACACAAATGTCACCCATGAAGCCTGCCATCCAATGTAAGGGGATGTGGTCAAGCTTGCCAATGGCGTTCCGCCCGGCACTCCGCTGCCAGCATCATAAATTGCCACTGACATATTTTTATTTCCACTTGAAGTAGTACTGAGCATAGCGGAAACCGCAATGAATGGTCCGCTGGTTTGAGGTGTGAATGTTTGTGCCAGTCCATTGGTGATCAGGAGACCGCCGCTGCCACTCACTTCCTGCTGCGCGTCCACAGCAGTCGCATAATACATGACATTGTTGTCAAAGCTTGTTGAAGCAGTGTTAGGATGACCTGAAGGATCGGTAATGACTCCAGCGGCAATGTCGGCTATCACTGTACCGCTGGATGTTATACCAGTTACCGTTACGGTATATGTTGTGCCGCTTCCACTTACATTGACATCCTTGGTGCCTCCAGCCGTACCGGTAATGGTGACATGGCTGCTGTTAAATCCGGTTACTCCTTCATTGAAAACAACCGTAAAGTTAATTACCGGATCAAGCGCCGGATCATTCTGGGTGTCAGCCCGGTTAACCGTCACGGTGAGAACAAAAGAGTCAACGACAATATTCTTATTGGCGCTTAGAGAGCCCGCTGCACCTGGAGCAGGCAAAGTCAAAATTGCGTCGTTGCCCGCGGCATCCCTGATGCTGCCTCCGTTTAAGACCAAAGAATTAGTGGCCACATAGTTCAGGTCGGCAGACACATCGCCGGACTGGACCGTGTAATTAAATGTGAGGGTGCGTCCAGAGGCGCTGGTGAAATCAACGACTCTATCCGTGGCGCCGGTCTCCAGGGTAAGCTGGGGAGTGCCGGTTACAGCTACGTTCTCCGAGAAGGTGACCTCTATTGGGATCACATCGCCAGCCTTGTAGGTGCCATCTGCTGCTGAAGAGGTTACATTGGTCACTGTGGGTGGAGTGATATCCGGAGGCGTAATAACCCTGAACGTTTGAAAAGCGAAATCAAAGGATGTCAGAGGTGTCCAGGAACCCAAGTAGCCCATCCCTCCAGTGTAAGCCGCCGTACTGGAACCACACCAGCGTAACAGTGCTATTCCCTCTCCTTCATTACGCAGTGCCAGGGCATATTGCCCCCCGGCTTCCAAATGCACCGGCGTGTCAAAGTTGAATGTAACCCACTGCCACGGACCCACAGCGAGCTGCAACGGGAAGATCTGGTTCGCGATAGGCGTTCCGGTCGGTACACCTTCAATGGTATTATAAATCTCCACAGATACATTTTGAAGACTGTAATTATCAGGGGTGAGCATTGCCATAAACTTATTGAAGTCACCAGACCCCTCGACAGTGAAGGTCTGAGCCAGTTTATCATGAAAATCAGTGGGACCTGTTCCTTTTAAATAGAAGGAGCTGGTGGCAGAAGTTTGATATGTGTCAAGTACCATATAAACGTACTCCACGGAATTATCCGTGCTGGTTGAAGCTGAATTAGTGTTGCCGGCAAGATCGGTGACTCGGTCAGCCGCTATTTCAGCAATCACGGTACCACTTGATGTCATGCCGCTGACGGCAGCGTTATAGGTTGGTCCTGCACCGGTGATGTTGACCACTTTTGTGCCGACAGCGGTACCAGTGATGATGACATCGTCACTGGTAAACCCTGTGACGGGCTCACTGAATGTGACCGTGAAGTTAATGGGCGAAACCGTCGTCGGGTCAACTTGCCCTGCTGCCTGGTTAATTGTCACTGTGGGAGCGGTCTTGTCAACGGTATAAATCTCTCCAGAGGTATAGTTCTGGGCGCCAACACCTCCCAATGGTGTGCCTGATGCATTTATGATGGAGTCATTGTCAATTAAGTCAAGTCTAATCGTTCCATTCCCTGTACCCGTATTAACAGTTACCGTACGGGTAGAACCGCTATCGGCTGAAACGCTGCTGATCGAAGCGCCACCAACTGCCCCGGTGGTTGTCAAGGTAAAATCATCTGTCCCAACCCCGGTTACGGCATCACTAAAGGTGACGGTGAAATCTACTGTACTGGCGTTGGTTGGATTGGCACTTGCCCGGGTGATGGATGAAATGGTGGCCGGAGGCAGTGCAGGGTTGAGAGTGATAAACGAAACAGAGTTCGTTATAAATGAGTTAATAATACTAGTACCCCAGTTGACAGAAGGGTTCGTGGTTCCCGATGAGGCAAAGGCCTTAGAAGCTACGCCATAGGAGAAGTCCCAATCGCCGCTGTCACTTTTTTCAGAGTAAGCTTCAGTATCAGAATATCTACTTATACTGCCTGACCAACCATAAATACCGTAACCGCCTTCGTTTACATCCAGCGGACCAATTGACGTCATATCACTGGTTAAATAAACTCCAGTAGCTCCGGTGATGGGACTGGCCTGACTGACACCAGCATAACTGGCCACATAAGCTTTTAACCCGGAAGAAGGTCCTGTGACTGAGACGCTCACCGTATCACCACTGCGGCTGGCGATATCACTTTCCTTCAAATAGCCTATCCAGGTCTGGTATCCGCCAGTGTTTTGCAAATAGGCCTGGGACAAGGCTTTGCCACCGTAAGTAGCACCGAAGTTTTGTCCCGTGCCGCCGTTTTTATCATAGTTGCTGATTAATACCAGGAGCAACCGTTCCGTCCCGGCAGGGATTGCATAGCTTGTACTGGCGGAGGTGATGGGAGCAGCCGGGTTAAGCGTGATAAATGAGACGGCTCTTTCCAATATATTACCACCATCTCCCACGTAAGCCCAGTCAACTACTGGATTGGTGATGCCCCCTGATGAAAAGGGCTTTGAAGCGATACCGGTTATGTGATCGTTGATGTAAACGTCGCTGTGTTCTGAATAACTTTCGGAATCCGCATGACGATACTGTGCCCCCGACCAGCAATAGATCCCATACCCACCTGTATTGACAGCCAGTTCCCCTAAAGGTGTCATATCGGTGCCAATCATTTTTCCAAGTTGACCATTCACCGGTGTGGTTTGATTAACATTCTGATAACTGGCAATATGAACGGCAACCGAACTATGGACCCCGTTAACAGATACCGACACCGTATTACCAGAAGCACTGGAAAGTCCGGCTTCATTGAGGTAGCCGATCCATGTCTGGTGACGGTAGTCATTGTATAACTGAGCTTGAGTCAAGGCTACTCCGCCATAGGTTGCGCTGAAGGTTTGTCCGGTCGTTGCACCGTTGTAGAAACAGGTAATTGCAATGACCAGCAGCCGATTGCTTCCTTCAGCAATTGTAAAGCCGTTGTAATCAGCGGGATTGCCTGTGGTGGCTGACATTGGTGGGGTAAATGACCACTCTTGCAGTGGTACCACCCCTGTCCAGGAAATTTGTGGCGAAGCAGACCAGCCATTCAGAACTGTCATTGTCCCCGATGCTTCCGCTGTCTCAACCAAAGGCAGGTTCAATGCCAACAGGGTAACCACCAGCAAAAAAATATTTATTGTTTTCCAGATTCTTTTTATTTTCCTTTTGGAATTCATGGGTTTTGTAATCATCATACCGGGTTGAAACAACGCCGTGTATTTTTGTTTCACTGCTATCCCTCCTTACTTGCTTCTCCAGTGAAATTCGGTCTTTGACCCTCCTTTTCCATCCAGTCCGATCACCGATATTACCTTTCAATTCTGTCAAAAATCTCGTCGATGGTAAGCTGGCACAGATTGTTC
>JAWSUV010000016.1:0-32581 GCA_033549305.1 Bacillota bacterium
AGGCTTTTGCCACTGTCAGGGAAACTGCCTGGCGGGTACTTGGACTGAAACACTATCAAGTGCAGCTTTACGGAGGAATTGTGCTGCATCAGGGCCGAATTGCTGAAATGAAAACTGGTGAAGGTAAAACACTCATGGCTACACTGCCTGTTTACCTTAATGCGCTGGCAGGCAAAGGCGTTCATGTTGTAACTGTGAATGACTACCTGGCCCGCCGTGACTGCGAATGGATGGGTAAGATTTACGAGTTTCTGGGAATGACCACAGGTGTCAATGTTCATGGCCTGAAGCCGGAAGAGAAAAAGCGTATATACAGCGCAGACATTACTTATGGAACCAATAATGAATTCGGGTTTGATTACCTGCGGGACAACATGGTGATCCGAAAGGAAAACATGGTCCAGCGGGATCTGAACTATGTCATTGTCGATGAGGTGGACAGTATCCTGATCGACGAAGCCAGGACTCCATTGATCATTTCCGGGGAAGGCGAAAAATCCACCCAAATGTATGCGCTGGTGGATCATTTTGTCCGTACCCTGAAAAATGAAGAGCATTTTAATGTAGATGAAAAAGCCAATTCCGTGGCACTGACAGAAGAAGGAGTAGAAGCGGCCGAAAAAGCATTTTACCGTGGAAAATCTTTCGGATCCAGAGAACATGGAGCTGTCTCATCATATCAATCAAGCCCTGAAAGCAAACAACCTGATGAAACGCGATAAGGATTATGTGGTGAAAGATGGTGAAGTCATCATTGTAGACGATTTTACCGGGCGTCTCATGTTCGGCCGACGGTATAGTGACGGCCTGCACCAGGCTATCGAAGCCAAGGAAAAACTGGATGTTCGCCGGGAATCAAGAACGTTGGCCACGATCACCTTCCAAAATTATTTCCGCATGTACCAGAAAATTGCGGGGATGACGGGAACAGCCAAAACGGAGGAAGAAGAATTCAAAGCCATATATGGCATGGATGTGGTGGAAATTCCCACAAACGAACCGGTGATACGGGAAGACCATCCTGATGCCATTTATAAAAACGAGCCAGGAAAATACGCATCTGTGGTGGAAGAAATTATCGAAAAACATACCACAGGACAACCGATACTGGTGGGAACCATTTCCATTGAACGATCAGAGCTTATTTCCCGGATGCTTCAGAAAAAGGGCACCAGGCACGAAGTGCTCAACGCCAAACAGCATGAAAGGGAAGCAGAAATTGTCGCCCAGGCTGGCCGAAAAGGTTCTGTCACGATTGCTACCAACATGGCTGGTCGTGGAACAGACATCCTTCTGGGAGGCAACCCGGAATTTTTAGCCAAGCGGGACATGAAAGCCAAAGGATATAGTGATGAGATCCTGGCAGCTGTCACTGCCCTTACTATCCCTGATGATCCTGAAATTCAGGCAGCAGCCCGCGAATATGAAAATCTCTATCAAAAATACAAACAGGAAACCGACCAGGAACATCAGGAAGTGGTTGCCGCTGGCGGCCTCCATATTATCGGTACGGAACGCCACGAATCGAGGCGTATTGATAACCAGCTGCGGGGGCGTGCCGGTCGCCAGGGAGATCCAGGTTCATCCCGATTTTTTATCTCCCTGGAAGATGACCTGATGCGCCTGTTTGGCGGCGAACGGATGCAGAGTATGGTTGAAAAACTGGGGCTGGAAGATGATATGGCCATTGAAGCCGGCATGCTCTCCCGATCCATCGAAAACGCCCAAAAGAAAGTGGAAGGACGCAACTTCGGAATCCGGAAGCATGTGCTTCAGTATGATGATGTGATGAATAAGCAGCGGGAAGTGATTTACAAAGAACGGCGAAAAGTGTTGGATGGACAGGACATGCGGGACCAAATCCTCAGCATGGTGGAAGCCATCGTGGACACCAGTATCGAACTGTATACCGCAAACAGCGAGTATCCGGAAGAATGGGAATTGGAAGACCTGAACCGGCACCTGCAAACCCAGTTCGGCCTGGAAAAGTACTATGATGACAGGGATATTGAATCTCTCACGAAGGAAAGTCTGCGGGAACAGATTTTGAATACCTGTATCGCCTATTATGAGAGTAAGGAGCAGGAGTTTGAAGCTGAGCGACTGAGGGAAATTGAACGGATCCTCATGCTTCGGGTGGTGGACAATAAATGGATGGACCACATTGATGCCATGGATCAGTTGAAGCAGGGGATTGGCCTCCGGGCCATTGGCCAGGAAGACCCGGTACGGGCTTACCAGATGGAAGGCTTCGACATGTTTCAGGAAATGATCCGTAACATACAGGAAGAAACGGTGAAAGTTTTATTTCATCTGCAAAAGGATGCGGTGGTTCAGCGAAAGCCCGTTGTGAAGGTGAATCCTGTTGGAAGTCCGGATGGCTTGCCATCGGGGCGGACCATTATCAATAAGGACAAAGTTGGACGCAATGACCCGTGCCCCTGCGGCAGCGGGAAAAAATACAAAAAGTGCCATGGGGCTTAACAGGCAGCAGTGTCAAAAAGACTTACGCGGTTACGTTTTCTGGAAAGCAGAAATGTCTGAGTGAGCTCATCGGCGGAGAGCGAGGGGCCGGAATAAACCTCATTGGTACGACCGTTTTAGATTCTGATGGAAAGAGGGTGGTGACATGCTGAATTTGGAAAACCTGCGCGCAGAAGTGCTGGGACTGAAGGATGAAATGATGGAAATGGGGGCTTCTCTTTGACGTTGCAGGCCTGAAGCAGCGCATAGAGGAAATGGAACTGATCATGGCAGAACAGGATTTCTGGGAGGATCCTGATGCGGCACAGGAAGTACTGAAAACCAGCAAAAGCCTTCAAAATCAGGTGGATGAATTTCAGGAACTGGAAGCGGCCCATGACGAATTAATGACCTTTCTGTATTTTCTGGAAGAAGGAGAAGGGGAATTCGAAAAGGAATTCATCAGGGGCTTGGAAGCCCTGAAAAAGCAGGTCGAAACCATTAAACTGAAAACGCTGCTGAGCGGGGAATACGACCATTTGAACGCCATTGTCTCTATCCATGCGGGGACAGGAGGACTGGATGCGCAGGACTGGGCGGAAATGCTCTACCGCATGTACACCCGCTGGGCTGAATCCAGTGGCTATGGCATGGACATCTATGATTATCAGAATGATCCAGAAGCAGGGATCAAGAGCGTGACGTTCACCGTGAAGGGCGAAAATGCCTATGGATATCTGAAAGCGGAAAAAGGGGTTCACCGACTGGTGCGCATCTCACCTTTTGATTCATCCGGCAAGCGCCACACTTCCTTCGCTTCTGTGGACGTCATGCCGGAACTGGATGACAGTGTTGATGTGGACATCCAGGTTTCCGATTTGCGCATTGACACCTACCGCTCCAGCGGTGCAGGGGGCCAGCACGTGAACAAAACTGATTCTGCGGTTCGTATTACCCACATCCCCACAGGAATTGTCGTACAGTGCCAGAATCAGCGTTCACAGCATTCCAACAAAGAAACAGCGTTAAAAGTACTGAAAGGAAAATTGACAGAACTGAAAATCGAAGAAAACAAGGAAAAAATTGACGAACTCCAGGGAGATTACAGCCAGATTGCCTGGGGAAGCCAGATTCGGTCCTATGTTTTTCATCCCTACAATATGGTGAAAGACCACCGCACCAACGTGGAAGTCGGCAATGTGCATGGTGTGATGGATGGCGATCTGGACCCGTTCATTTATGGATATCTTCGGGAACAGGCTCGAAATGGATAGAAAAAAATAGCCTGCAGCGATATATGCTGCAGGTTTTTGCCGAAAAAGCTTAAAAGGAGGAAACCTCATGGATCTGGTCAGCTTGCTGGCAGGTGAATTCCACTTGAAAGCGGTGCAGGTGGAAAAAACCTTAGCCCTGTTGGATGAGGGGAACACGATTCCCTTTATTGCCCGGTACCGAAAAGAAATGACTGGGGGCCTCAGTGACGAAGTACTCCGGGATCTGCACCAGCGAATCACTTATTTGCAGAACCTCAGCCAACGAAGGGAGGAAGTGCTTCGCCACATCACCCTTCTGGAAGAAATCACACCGGAGATTATGGATAAGTTGGAGAAAGCTGCCACCCTGACTGAAATCGAGGACATCTACCGGCCGTTCCGGCCGAAACGCCGAACACGTGCCACCGTAGCCCGGGAAAAAGGCCTGGAGATGCTGGCGGCCTGGCTGACAGCGGCTGATAACCCTGTTAACGACCCGATGACTGAAGCTGCCAATTACGTGAATCCAGAAAAAGAAGTCAACACACCTGCTGATGCCCTGCAGGGGGCTATGGACATCGTAGCGGAGGATATTTCCGACGATGGTGACTTGCGAAAGAAATTACGCCGCCTTATGTGGCAACAGGGACATCTGTCTGCGAAAGCCAAGAATCCAGGGACGGAATCAGTGTATGAAATGTACTATGATCACACTGAGCCGGTCCGGAAAATTCCGGATCATCGGGTGTTGGCTGTTAACCGGGGAGAAAAAGAAGAGTTTTTGAGAGTGACGCTACAGATGCCGGATGCCAGTGTTATTGCCCAGATTGAAAAGGAGCTGCTTCACACAGGGGGAGATTCCCGAAACGAAACCCTTCGCATCATTGCTGGTGATGCCTGGAAGAGGCTGTTGCAGCCCTCCCTGGAACGGGAAGTCCGAAATGAATTAACTGAGCGGGCAGAAACTGCAGCGATTGTACTCTTCGGGAAAAATCTTATGGGGTTGCTGATGCAGCCGCCGGTTGCAGGACAGCGGGTACTGGGAATTGACCCGGCTTACCGGACCGGATGCAAACTGGCAGTAGTGGATGAAACAGGCAAACTGTTGGATTATGACACCATATACCCTGTACCGCCCCAGTATGAACTGGTTAAATCTGCCGATACCGTGAAAAAAATGGTGAAGGATCATCATGTTACTGTCATTGCAATTGGTAACGGCACTGGCTCCAGAGAAACGGAACAATTTATTGCTTCCCTCATTCCGGACTTTCCGCACCCTGCGGCTTTTGTCATTGTCAGCGAAGCAGGCGCTTCCGTGTACTCGGCTTCAAAGCTGGCCACCAAAGAATTTCCAGACGTGGATGTGTCCATCAGAGGGGCGGTTTCTATTGCCCGCCGTCTCCAGGACCCGCTGGCAGAATTGGTGAAGATAGATCCAAAAGCCATCGGTGTTGGCCAGTACCAGCATGACGTGAATCAGAGACAGCTGGAAGAGCGTCTCATTGGCGTGGTGGAAGACTGTGTCAACCGGGTAGGGGTCGATGTGAACACCGCGTCACCTTCACTCCTCCAATATGTGGCTGGGATCAGTAAGTCCGTGGCAGAGAACATTGTCACTCACCGAAATGAAATCGGGCATTACACCAACCGCAAACAACTCCTGCAGGTGCCCCGTCTGGGGCCGGCGGCGTATACCCAGTGTGCCGGTTTCCTGCGAATCCGCGAGGGTGAAAACCCACTGGACAATACCGGAGTTCATCCGGAATCCTATGTAGCCGCACAGTCCCTGCTGACAAAGACCGGACTATCCATGAATGATCTGATGGCTGACCATCAGGATTTATTGGACGATAAATTCAGCACACTTTCGCTGGAACGCATGGCGACGGAGTTGGCGATCGGCCTGCCTACCCTCCTGGACATGATTGCCGAATTAAAGAAGCCGGGGCGTGATCCCAGAGAAGAACTGCCTAAACCTGTCTTTCGCACAGATGTGATGAAAATGGAGGACCTGGAGCCGGACATGGAACTTACCGGTACTGTCCGAAACGTTATTGATTTTGGTGCTTTTATAGACATAGGCGTGAAACAGGATGGATTAGTCCATATTTCAGAGCTCAGGGAAGGATACGTCAAACATCCTCTTGATGTGGTTTCGGTTGGGGATGTGGTCACCGTCCATGTCCTGAGCGTGGATGTGAAACGACAACGGATTGCCCTGACGATGAAAAAACCCAGGAAGCCTGCCACCACCAGCGTCTAAACTGCCATAGCCACGAGATGGATTTCCTCTCCCTTAATCGAGAGTGGCATCACGCCTCCTGGATGAACGCATCCAGAGAGGATGATATAACACTTGCATCATATCGACAATTGTCTTATAATGATGCTGTAGACGGATTTCTCGTCATCATAGTAGTCTTCAGGGCAGGGTGTGATTCCCGACCGGCGGTCATAGTCCGCGAGTCGTTTTTGCGATTGAACTGGTGAAAATCCGGTACCGACAGTAAAGTCTGGATGGGAGAAGATGAACCCTTTATTGTTGATCTTGTCATGCATCGGCGCCTGAATTCCTGGGTGCCGTTTTTGCTTTAATACAGGAGGGAATATCATGGAAAAAACGGAAAAAGCAACAGGGGTCACACGCAGCAAATTAACCACCCGCCAAATGACAAAAATTTCTGCTTTGTCTGTAATGGCTTATGTTTTAATGTTTCTGGAGTTTGGACTCCCTCTTTTTCCCGGATTTTTAAAAGTTGATTTCAGTGATTTGCCTGCCCTTGTCGGAGCGTTCGCTATGGGCCCGATTGCGGGTATTTTAATCCAGCTGGTAAAAAACCTGATTCATTTTATTACGAAAAGCTGGTCAGGTGGTGTGGGCGAACTGGCCAACTTCATCATAGGTGTGTTTTACGTGGTGCCGGCTGCCCTGATTTATCATTACAAAAAGGATCAGAAACATGCGGTGATTGGTATGTTGGTGGGTACTTTGTGCATGGTGCTGCTGGGATCCTTTGCCAATTACTATGTGTTGATTCCCATGTATTCCCAATTTATGCCCCTTGAAGCCATCATTAATATGGGATCCGTGGTGAATCCCCGCATTGTGGATGTGCGAACACTCGTGATTTATGGAATTGCCCCATTTAACCTGTTTAAAGGGCTTATGATCGCTGGCATCACACTGCTGATTTACAAACGCATTTCCCCTCTGCTGAAGGGATAGTCTTGAAGTATTCGTTCATTGTGCTATACTGAATGAGTCAATAAAGCCATCTAATCAGGGCTTCCGCGGTACTTAAACCGGGAAGCCCTCAAATTGGTTTTTGTAAAACGCGAACTGTTTATTAAAGGAGAAATCGAACTGCATGATGTGTCGTCAAGTTGTGAATCAGAGCCAGACGGAAGCCATTGCCACGAAACTGGCAGCCTTTCTGAAACCAGGGGACGTGATCTGTCTTTCCGGCGATCTTGGTGCCGGAAAAACCACTTTTACCAAGGCGCTTGGAAAAGCGCTGGGTGTTTCCGAATCCATTACAAGCCCCACTTTCAATATCATCCAGGAATATATGGGTGATATGCCGTTGTACCATTTTGATGTGTATCGTATGATAAAACCCAGTGAATTCAGGGATCTGGGTGCAGAGGAATACTTATACGGAACGGGCGTTTGCGTGATAGAATGGGCCAACATGGTTCGGGAATACCTGCCGGAGCGTCATCTGTGGATTGAAATTAAATGGTTGGATGCCAACCGGCGTGTAATCTGCATGACGTCATCGGAATCATTTGACAGCAGTATCTTAAAGGAGCTGGGAATGACGTGAAAATTCTCGCTGTGGAAAGCACTTCCATGGCTGCGGGAGCAGCCCTTATTCAAGAGGACAGGCTGATCGGTGAAATCAGAACCAACCATAAAAAGAACCATTCAGAGCAGTTGCTGCCAATGGTGGACCAGCTGCTGCAGCTATGCGATATCTCGTTGTCAGCCATCGATGCCTTTGCGGTCTCGCTGGGTCCCGGATCTTTTACCGGGATCAGAATTGGGGTGGCCACAGTAAAAGGGTTGGCGCAGGCGCTGAATAAACCGGTCATTGGCGTCAATACACTAGAAGCTTTAGCCTGGCAGGCAGCAGCCTTTAATGGCTGGGTGATACCGATAATGGATGCGCAGCGAAATCTGGTTTATACTGCTTCTTATTCTTTCGAAGTGGATCAGGCTGCCACCATTATAGAACCTGACGTTCTGCACATCCAGGAACTGATGGCCGTTTTGAACGAGACAAAAGGAGCGCTTTATTTACTGGGAGATGCGCTTCCGCTTCACCGGGAGCGGTTGAAAAAGGGTCTGGGTGATCGGGTTCATTTTGCCCTCCCCATTCATGCCATGCCCTCAGCCTCAGCGCTGGCACAATGCGCTCTTAAGAAAGCTCTGGCCGGGGAAGGTGTTCCTGCAGCTCAGATTCAGCCGGTGTATCTTCGCACTTCCCAGGCAGAAAAGGTTTATCAACAGCAGCAGTTGCTTCAGAAAACGAGGAATACCCCATGATACCGCAAAAAGAATGCGTGATTCGTGCGATGACAGTGGCAGATATTCCGGCTGTCATTGACATTGAGAGACGGTCTTTCACAACCCCGTGGACGCTCCACGCTTTTCGCATGGAGATGAAAAACCAGCTGGCAGTCTACCGGGTAGCGGAGACGGATGGCATAATATCAGCTTACGGCGGTATGTGGCTGATTCTGGATGAAGCCCATGTGACGAACGTGGCGGTGCATCCTGACTATCGCGGCCGGCACTTGGGCCGGAGGATCATGGAAGCACTCATGGAGGAAGCCCTCCGGCGAAATCTGCTGCGGATGACTCTGGAAGTGCGCAAACAGAATGAGCCGGCTATCGCCCTCTATAAAAAACTGGGGTTTCTGATGGCGGGGATCCGCCCAGGTTATTATCAGGATACGGGCGAGGATGCCCTGATCATGTGGGTAGAATTAACGGCGAAGGATGAAAAACCGGGGACGGAGGAACAGTGACAGACAACAAGGGTCATTGGCACCTGCTGTCCTTCTGTATTAGGACATGGAATTCATTCAATCTTCTGTATAAAAACAAAAATAATTGTCGTTCTTCAGACATTTTGACAAGATAAACGTCGTATTGAATAGTGCAAGAGTTGAGGTGGTTTAGGTGCCGTTGACAGATGCTCAGATTGTGGAGAACATCCTGCAGGGAGATTCTTCCGGTTTTCAGGAGTTGGTGATCCGTTACCAGAAGCCGGTCTTTGGTATTTGCTACCGCATGCTGCGGCAGCGTGAAGAAGCGGAAGATCTATCACAGGAAGTTTTCATCAAAGCATACCGTTATCTCCGCCAATACAATCATGAACACAAATTTTCCTCATGGATCCTGAAAATTGCCACCAATACCTGCATTGATGCCATCCGAAAAAACCGGGTGGAGACCATGCCCCTGGATGATGAAATCAAAACCAACCAGGAAGATGTGAGTGCAGAGCGGGCCTTTTTACAGGAAGAAGCCCACCGGGAAATTGAATCGGCCATAGCCGCTCTGCCGCCGGATTACCGGGTGGTTGTCCTGTTGTACCATCACCACGGTCAGAGCTATCAACAAATAGCTGATCATCTGGATGTTCCCATATCCATGGTGAAAAACAGGCTGTTTCGGGCCCGGAAGCTATTGAAAGAATCATTGAAAAAATTGAAGGAGGAAACCCTATGGACTGCCGAACAAGTTCAGAAATCATGATAAAATGGATGGACGGTCCACTGGCTGAACCGGAAGAAAAACAGCTCATGGCTCATATAGAGCATTGTTCCACCTGTCGCCTGGAATATGCAGAATGGCAGGAACTGGCCAGCGCCTTGTCGGAATTACCGGATCCTGTTCCATCAAGCGGCTTTGAAGCTCGGGTGATGGCAGCCATCGATCCTGCATTGTATGCGGCACCGCAGCGGATTATCGCGAAACCTCAAACCGGTCGGTTACTGGTCTGGATGGGGATTCTGGGAATGATCAGTCTGATGCTGGTGGAAACCGCTGCCTGGCTGCAGCACCTGGCAGTTGGCTGGCTTCACGAAACCGCCACCTATCAGGTGATGACATTCATATATGAACGTTTTATCCTGAGGGGCGTTCTGCTGTTTATATTGCCTCAGAAAGGTGTTTTTGAATGGCTGGTCCGCTTTGATGCCTCCAGCCACTGGTGGTATATGCTGGGCACGTTCAATCTGGTGATGCTGCTGATACTGATAACGGTTTCACTTGACCGTATTTTATTAGGAAGAAGGGGAGAAGTGCGATGAAAAAGCAAAAAAAGATGTGGGTAGTCGCTATAGCCATCCTTCTGCTGTCAGTTCCGTTGGCAGTTAACGCCAGTAGTGTCATGAGAGGCCAAATCGTTCAATTTGGAAGCCCGGTATTGGTGGACCCGAACGAAACGATTCAGGGCGATGTGGTCAGTTTCTTTGGAACAGCCACGATTCAGGGACGGGTGGAGGGGGACCTGGTGGGTTTCTTCAGCCCTGTTCAGGTAGACGGCGGTGAAGTGCTGGGTGACACCGTGGCGATCTTCGCTCCCCTTTCCCTGCGCAACGCGGCCATTGGCCGTGATGCCATTTCAATATTCGGCGGGATCTCAGCCGATGGGGAAACGAATATTGACGGGAGCGCAATTAGTGTGATGGGTTCAGGCTTGGATGTCCGCCAGGCGATGGTCCAGGGTGACCGTATTGACGTGGCAGGTTTCCTGCCCGGAAATATCAGCGGCTTAAGCGTACTGGCGATTCTGATTGCACTGTTTCTGGTGGCAAAACAGGTATTGGCCTTTATCGTCGGGGTGTTGGCTATTGTGATTTTTCCAGAACGTTTTGAGCACATGTCTGATCGTGCCTTCCAGGATATGGGAAAGAAAACCCTGGTGGGTTTCCTTCTAAACATTGGCATCTTTGTCCTCATCGTCATCCTGGCGGTGACAGTGGTGGGTGCACCATTAATTCCGTTATTATTTCCTGCCTTTATGCTGCTAGAGTTTGCAGGCAACACCACCATGAAAATTGCTTTTGGCCGAAAAATCAGCCGGGGATTGGGCCATCGGTGGGGAACGATTCTGGAACTCTTCATCGGAACATTGGTTTATCTCTTGCTTCAGATTACATTAGTCGGAAATCTGTTTACTTTCATTTTTAAACTCATTGGCATCGGGCAGGTGGTGGACAGCCGATTTGGCGACCAAATACCGGAAGTCCCGCAGGGAGGATTTGCAGATGCGACTTAATCACATCCAGCCATTGAAACGCAAACCTTTGCATCGGCCTCCGCAAGGCTGGCTGACCTTGGGAATTGAAACCAGTTGTGACGAGACGGCCGTGAGTGTGGTGCAGGACGGCCGGAAAGTACTGTCCAATGTGGTGAGTTCTCAAATTCCTGAACATCGGAAGTTTGGAGGGGTGGTGCCGGAGGTGGCTTCCCGCCAGCACGTGGAAACCATTACTCAGGTGATTGATGAAGCGCTGGAACAGGCTGGAAAAACCCTGCAGGATATTCACCATATAGCCGTTACCTATGGACCGGGATTGGTGGGTGCACTGCTGGTTGGAGTAGCCGCAGGTAAAGCCCTGGCCTATGGATGCCAATTGCCTCTTAATGGTGTCAATCATATTGAAGGGCATCTGTTTGCCAACTTTATCCAGAGCCCCGAGCTGGAACCACCCCTGTTGGCACTGATCGTTTCCGGCGGCCATACGCATCTGGTGAAAATGGTGGATTATGGTGAATATGAGGTCCTGGGAAAAACAAGAGATGATGCAGCCGGAGAAGCTTTTGATAAGGTTGCCCGGGTGCTGGGACTGGGTTATCCCGGAGGCCCTCTGATTGATGAGGCAGCGCTACGGGGAAATCCACAGGCCATCGATTTTCCGCGGGCATCCCTGGAGGACAACCACTTGGACTTCAGCTTCAGCGGCCTCAAGTCGGCGGTGCTGAATCACATAAATACTGAAAAAATGAAAGGGAATGCTGTTGTGGTGGTGGATGTGGCAGCCAGCTTTCAACAGGCGGTGGTGGACGTTTTGGTTGAGAAGACGATAACATGTGCCCGGGAACAAGGGTTGAAGCAGGTGGTACTATCCGGCGGCGTAGCCGCTAACAGCCAGCTGAGGGAATCGTTGGCGGCAAGCTGCCGGGAGGAAGGCCTGGCTTTTTATATGCCGGACCTTACTCTGTGTACTGACAACGGGGCAATGATTGCCTGTGCAGGGTATTATGATTATTGCCTGGGTATCCGTTCTCGCTGGAACCTGAATGCCGTAGCCAGTCTGGTGATTGGAGAGCGTCAGGAAAAGTGGTTTTTTGAGTTGACATAAGTGTATCAT
This sequence comes from Bacillota bacterium, assembly GCA_033549305.1. Lineage (GTDB taxonomy): Bacteria > Bacillota > Clostridia > Peptostreptococcales > Tindalliaceae > Anoxynatronum. Next base: position 12,111 of record JAWSUV010000016.1, read on the forward strand.
ATATTCTCTCCGCAGCGGTCGCTATGATGCGATTTCCCTGACTGTATTATGTCAGGAAGGATGAGCCAATGTTACAGCACGCATTGAGGATGACCATTTCCACATGAAAATCAATTGGCGATTGACGATGTGTTCTCGGGGGATGGACAATGACGGAGCGTGATTGGCCTGCGGATCGTGTGGACAAACATGAAAACCTGATATGGCAACGGGTGAAATTGTGGATAACTTTGTGGAAAACAACTGAAAACTGTGGATGAAAAATGGCATCCTTCCGTCAGGAGTCTGCCGAAAGGATGCCATTTGAACAATGTTAACATAATCATTCGCTATCCAGTTCGAGGAGGGATTCCCAGCGGTGGTAATCTTTCTCCATTGCTTTCTGGATATCCGCTGATTCCTGGTGGATCCGCTTGCTTTCTTCTGCATCAGCATAGATTTCAGGGCGGCACATTAAATCTTCAAGTTCTTTCAAACGCCTTTCATAGCCATGAAGGACGGCTTCCAATGCGGCCACTTCATTTTTAAGCGCCCGGTTTTCTTCTCGTTGCTGCCGTTCTTTTTGTTTTTCCTGTTTTTGACGGGTTCGATTGGAGTCGGCTGCAGGGGTTTCTTCTTCCAGCGACAGCAGCTGACGTTTTTTCGTCTGATAATCATCGTAGTTACCCAGATAATGAATCAGACCCTCTTGTGAAAATTCCAGGACAGCCGTAGCGATCCGGTTGATAAAATAACGGTCATGGGAAATAAAAAAGAGGGTGCCATCATAATTCAGCAGAGCATCTTCGAGATTTTCTCTGGCTGGAATGTCCAGGTGGTTGGTGGGTTCATCCAGCAGCAGAAGGTTGTGTTTTGATAACATAAGTTTCAGGAGAGAAAGCCTTGCTTTTTCGCCGCCACTGAGAAGGTGGATGGGGGTAAACACTTCATCTTCAGTAAACAGAAAGGCTCCCAGCCATGTACGAAGCTGGGTTTCATTCAACTGTGGATAAGCGCTGTGGAGTTCTTCTATTACTGGGAGAGATTCATCCAGGTTCTTGAGTTCCTGATGATAATATCCAAGGGAAACCTGGTGACCCAACGTCAGAGACCCACTATCGGGTAATATGTCCCCGGCGGCAATGCGGAACAATGTGGTTTTTCCGATACCGTTGGGCCCGACCAGTGCAACCCGATCTGTCCGCTGAAGCGTAAAACTGACATTGGTAAACAGGGGAGATTCACCTTCCCAGCTCATTGACAGATTCTCCGCTGCCAGGACCTGACGGCCGCTGGTGCTATCAACCTGAAAACTCAATGCTGACAGTGCCGCCTGCTTTGCCTGATGCTGAGGCCTGTCCATTCTGATGAGTTTCTTTTCTCGGCTTTTAGCGCGATTTGCCAGCTTTTCCGTGCCGTGCTGCTTCATACGGCGCACGATTTCTTCCTGGCGAAGGATCTCTTTTTCAGCTTTACGGGCATTCCGCTCCTGCGCATCCTTAAATGCTGTTTTCTTTTTTAAGGCTTCGCTGTAACCACCACGATAGTTTGTGACTTTGCCATGCTCGATTTCCAGTGTGCGTTCCGTCACCTGATCTAAAAAATACCGGTCATGGGAGATGGCTAATACGGTGCCTGTGAAGGTGCGCAGGAAATTTTCCAGCCATTCCACTGATTCAATGTCCAGGTGGTTGGTGGGTTCATCCAGCAGAAGGATATCAGGACGGGTTAGCAGCAGCCGGCCAAGTGCCAGCCGGGTTTTCTGGCCTCCTGAGAGGGTGAGGACGGATCGGTCAAAATCATCCCCATAAAACCCCAACCCGTTAAGAACCCCGCGCACTTCACTCCGAAAGCCATATCCATTTTGAGATTCAAAGGTTTCAGTCATGTGAGCATAGTCAGCCATTGTTTCATTCAACGTTGCATTCACAGATTCGGGGTCTGATGTTTCACCTGCATCTGAAATTGCCTGTTCCAGTTCGCGCAGTTTTTTTTCCATCTCTATGAGGTGTTCAAACACTCCCAGTACATAGTCATGAACGGTTTCATCAGCTTTCATCTCCGGCATCTGGTGTTGAACTCCCAGGTTCAACTGACCGGGCATGAAAACCTGGCCTTCATCGCATGCCAGCTCGCCGGTAAGGATTTGAAACAAAGTGGTTTTACCTGCGCCATTAGGACCTACGATTCCCACCTTGTCTCCTCCATTGATGGAAAAGGAAATCTGGTCGAAAAGACACCGGGAACCAAAATATTTGGATAATCGGCTAACAGATAGAACAACCATGGGATAGACTCCTTTGATGATCGGACTTCATATTATTTGTTAAAAATCGAACGAAGTAGGCAGAAAAGCATTTTTTTTTCTTGCAGTTTATATTATAATAAAGAGTGACCATCCTGTCATCCCAAGAAAATGAGGTGAAGCTTAGTGAAAAAAGATGTTAAAAACGTATCGATGGCCGTTATCCGGAGGCTTCCCAAGTACCACAGGCGGTTGAAAGAGTTAATGGAGAAGGATGTGACACGGATATCATCCAAAGAACTCAGTACGATGATTGGATTTACCGCCTCGCAGATCCGGCAGGATCTCAACTGTTTTGGCGGTTTCGGCCAGCAGGGATATGGTTATGATGTCGCGGAACTCTATGGTGAAATCAGCCGGATTCTGGGACTCACAGGAGTATACAACACCATCATTGTCGGAGCCGGAAATCTTGGTCAGGCCATTGCCAACTATTCCAACTTCGAAAAAAAGGGCTTCCACATGCTGGCTCTCTTTGAGAAGAATCCCCGTCTCATTGGCCTCCAGATCCGGGATATTCCAGTTATGGATATTGAAGAACTTGAGAGTTTCTGTTCTGACAAAGAAGTGCACATCGGTATCATCTGCACCAACAAGGAAAGTGCTCAGGATGTGGCAGATACACTGGCGAAACTCCCGGTGAAAGCCATCTGGAACTTTGCACCGGCGGATATTCAGGTTCCGGAATCCATTATACTGGAAAACGTGCATTTAAGCGACAGCCTTTACATCATTTCCTATATGCTGAAAATGCAGGAAATGGAAGAGTAGAAAACAGTATCCCGAATTGAATGGTTATCTCAGGCCGGCCGGCTGCACCCAGCCGGTTTTTTTTATGGTACAATATGAGAGAGAAAACCTAATTTATTTTAACTGGGAGTCAATATGAGAAACTACTATATCCAAATTCATGAATACCTGCAGCGGCTGACAACGCTGGTGGTGCAAACAGACCGAAATGAAATCAATCAGCAGGGAATTTCTGTTAATCTGATGGAGTATGCACTGCTTCAGGAATTAAGACGCCGGGAAGGGCAAACCATTCAGGAGATCATGGAAAGTACAGGGAGAAGCCGAAATGAAGTAACTGCCATGGTGCGGCGGCTGATAAAACAGCAGTTGATCCAAAAAGGACCGGCCTCAGAAGATCGGCGAGTGAGAAGGCTTATTCTTACTGAGACGGGTGGCTGCATGGTGAAGAACATAGAAACGCAGTCGCTGCGGATGCTGACTGGTCTCCTGGATGATTTTAGCTTTAACGAAGAAAAAGCAGTGCTGAAATTCTTGGTGAAGCTGGACATGCTGACACGAAACGAGGAGATTGAAGGGATTCGAAAGCGGGTGGCTGCCCGGATAAAAAACAAGTAGCTGCATGGTGGTTTTAAAGGATAAAGAGGAAGACAGTGCCGGATGCACTGTCTTGAGGGGAACAATCATTTACTCTTACTCAGGCTGCGGGGCATCGACCGGGCAGACATTGGCACAGGCACCACAGTCAATGCAGGCTTCGCCATCAATGACATAAATGTCGTCACCAGCTGTAATGCAATCAACTGGGCACTCGGGTTCACAGGCACCACAACTGATACAAGAATCGTGAATCACATAGGCCATAACAATGAATCCTCCTTTTATATTGGTTTACAACGGCAGTTAATTCAACTATTCCAAAAAGATTATAGCAGGGAAGCTCAAAAAGGTGCAAGTCAAAAACAGGGAGTTTGGCTGAAAAAGGCTCCAATATAATGAGAATCATTCTAAATGACGGGGGGTTGGCGCATGGAAGTCACCTTGTTTATTGGCGGCAGTGGTACAGGGAAAAGTTACCATGCGATGCGCCTGGCGAAATCCCGGGGGATTCGCTATATCATTGACGACGGTCTGCTAATCAGGGATAATCGAATTCTTGGAGGGCGTTCTGCCAAGCGGGAACGATCCCGGCTTGGTGCTATCCGTCGGGCTATCTTTACTGATGAGGAGCATCGTCTTCAGGTGAAAAAGCTGCTTCTTGAAGAAGTGCCGGATAGGATCATGATTTTGGGAACTTCACAGAAGATGGTGGATGCCATTGTAAAACAGCTGGGTTTGAATCCAGCTTCAGCTATGATTCTGATTGAAGATGTGGTCGGGGAACAGGACATCCAGCTGGCGCGAAAAATCAGGATCAAGGAAGGGAAACATGTCATTCCCGTCCCTGCATTTGAGTTGAAAAAAGACTTTTCCGGCTATTTTTTAAATCCGTTAAAGGCTTTAAGGGGATTAGGTAAAGAAGGAGACGATCCTGAAGGACCGGAAAAATCTGTTGTGCGGCCAACATTCAGTTATTTGGGGAAATACACCATTTCGGACGGCGTGATTCGCAGTTTGGTGCATCATGCCGTCGAAGAATGGACAGACTTAATTCCTGCTGGACGAACATTTGTAAAGAATACACGTCGTGGATTGTTTATTGAACTGGATGTTAAAGCTCCTTTCGGCATTCTGTTGACGCAGCAGCTGAAAATCGGGCAGGAAAAAATTGTACAGGAAGTTGAAACCATGACATCTCTGCACATTGCTTCGGTGAATATCACTGTTAAAAAGTGGATGGATTGATTACTCTTGGGCTAAAAGCCGAAGCAAGGCTATCATATAGGCTGGAAGATCAGCAGGGCCTTTAGCTGAAACAAGCAGGCCATGGGTGACAACTGGCTCATCAATCCAGTTTGCTCCCGCATTCACCAGGTCATCCCGTATAGCAGGAGTGCTGGTGACGTTTTTTCCTTTCAGGATATTAGCAGAAATTAGGACCCAGCCGGCATGGCATATCTGTCCGATGATTTTGCCTTCCCGATCCATATGGCGGACAATGTCCAGTACTTCCGGATATCGCCTGAGTTTGTCTGGCGCCCATCCTCCAGGAATTAAAAGACCGTCATAATCTGTGGGTTCAACCTCTGCAAAACAGATTTCTGAAACAGCGGGAACGCCGTACTTGCCATGGTATGTTTTGTTAACTTCCTTGCCAGCCAAGGTAACGGTTACACCGGCTTCACGCATTCGATAAACAGGATACCATAATTCGAGATCTTCAAAGGCTTCGTCGACCAGCTGCAAAAAATGCATTGTTTTTGAATTGTTTGACATGTGAGCACCTCCTTGGTGTTTCGATACCCCTTTTTCAACCAGACAATCGATTCATTTGCTCATCAACGATTCACCGGTGAATCATATGAGGGGGTTCACAAGTGACTGAAACGGTCATTTAAGATTCAAAATCATCTTTCAAGCGGCTATCGATGCGTTCGTGCATCAAAATAAAGGCAACCGTTTTCCTCAATTTAACATGAGCGACGCTGACAACTTCTATTGACCTGCTTTCAAAGATTGTTAATACAATAATCCCGGATATTATTTCTGGCATAGTCCTTGCATTATATCTAAAGTGTTCCTCGTTTGACCCGCGGCGGCAGAATGCAGTCTGCGGTTTTGTTGTCGCAAAAATAACAGGAAATTGCTGCTTATTAACGCGTCATTGTCCCGACATCGGGACGAATCAGAAAGGAGTGTATCAATTTGAACACGGATGTAGCTCGAAAATTGAATGAAATGGCAGAAATGATTAAACCAGATGTGGTATCTTTCATTCAAAAGCTGGTGCAGACCCCCAGCATCAGCGGGGAAGAGGGTCTTCTAGCGGACCTGCTGCTGGCTGAAATGGAAAAACTGGGCTATGATGAGTGTTTTCGCGATGAACAGGGGAATATTGTTGGTTTGGTAAAAGGAACAGAACACGGACCCACCATTATGTTTAACTCCCATATGGATCATGTGGCTCCCGGCGATAAAGCCAATTGGGAAGGGTATGATCCCTATGGCGCTGAAATTGATATTTGCAGCGTTGATAAGCAGGATAAAGACGGCACTGAAAAAGCCGAATGTATTCACGGACGGGCAGCCTCTGACGTAAAAGCCGGTGAAGCTTCTCAGATTTATGCCGGCGGCCTCCTGGCAAAAATGAAAAAAGAAGGCATGAGCTTCAAAGGTACGTATATGTTTACAGGCGTCGTTCAGGAAGAGCCGGCGGAAATGGTTGGCATGATGCATCTGATTGATAAAACACTCCCGGCGAAAGGACTTACTTACGATGCAATGGTATCAAGCGAAGCCACTTCCCTGAAAGTGTATCTGGGGCACCGTGGCAGGGTAGAGATGCTGGTAACTGTCTATGGCCGCACATCACATGGAAGTGCCCCCTGGCTGGGAATCAATTCCATCTATAAGGCCATGCCGCTGATTGCCAAGATAAAGGATGAGTTGTACCCCAGCCTTCCGGAAGATCCAACGCTGGGAAAAGCATCGATTTCACTGAATATTATTGAGTGTTCTCCCGGCGCTTTATCCATTGTTCCTGACCAGACATTTTTATCTCTTGACCGTCGTATGATTCCAGGAGAAACGGCAAAAAGCGCCATTGCAGAAATCCAGGCGATTATTGATGAATTGGCGGCTGCTGATCCGGAATTCCGAGCGGATGTGAAAGTGAAAACCGCAGTGGAAAAATCATATACCGGTATGGAGTATGAAGTTGAAAAGAATATGTATCCGTGGAAAACCGCCCAGAACCATCCCCTGGTTAAGGCAGCAGCAGAAGCACTTGTCGCGTTGGGTCAGGAAGTGAAGTATGGCCGCTGGGATTTTGGAACTGATGGCAGCAAGACTGCCGGTATTGACCGCAAGCCAACCATCGGTTACAGTCCGATGCAGGAACAGTATGCCCACACACCTTTTGACAAAGTGCGAACCGATTTCGTCGTGAAGTCCGTAGCCGGCAATGCGGCGATCTTTCTGAAAGCAGCCGAAGCAGGCCCGGAAGCATTTGAAAAAATCAGCTGGTAGTATGTGTGGAACAAAAATAAAAGCATGACCGGCTCCCTTTCGGAAGACGTATTTCCGTTAAAAGAGACGACACCTTCGGGGGCTGTGTTGAGTGAAAAGGAGGAAAAGGCATTGGAAGAAAAACGCAAAGAGTATCTGAAAGAAGTTGTGCCCCCATTTACCCCTATTACTGCAATGGAAGAAGCTTCCCGTTGTCTGCTGTGTCATGACGCGCCCTGCAGCGCCGGATGTCCTGCCGGGACGGATCCGGGAAAATTTATTAGATCCATCCGATTCCGCAACTTTAAAGGTGCAGTTGAAACCATTCGTGAAAACAATATTCTCGGGGCGACCTGTGCCCGTGTCTGTCCCTATGGCCGCACCTGCGAAGAGGCGTGCAGCCGAACAGGGATTGATGTGCCAATTCAGATTGGACGATTACAGCGATTTGCAACAGATTTCGAGCAGGCGGTGGGCATGAAAGTACTGGAAGCACCGGAAGCGACACTGGAAAAAGTGGCCGTCATCGGCGGTGGGCCTGCCGGCTTGGCCGCAGCGGCAAAACTGGCCATAAGAGGTTACCGGGTGACAATCTTTGAAAAAAACGAAAAAGCCGGAGGCGTTTTGAGCTATGGTATCGTGCCGGGGCGCCTTCCGCAGGAAATTGTTGACCTGGAAGTTCGGTACGTGAAAGACCTGGGGGTTGAATTTGTTCACAACTGCCAGGTTGGCAAGGATCTTTCTTTTGATGAATTGAAAGAGCAGGGTTATCAGGCCTTCTTCCTGGCCATGGGGCTGCAGAATTCCAAAACCATTGATCTGCCTGGAATGAATTTAGAAGGAGCCGGCCATGCACTGGAATTTTTAGCAATTGCTAAACCCAGTGAAGGCCAGTTGGATGTCGGTGAACATGTGGTCATCATTGGAGGCGGCGACGTGGCCATGGACTGTGCCACGACGGCAAAAATGCTGGGGAACAGGGTAACGGTGGTCTATCGGCGCCGCAAAATGGATATGCCGGCATATCCGGCGGAAGTAGCCCATGTCCAGTCCATAGGTGTCGACTTCATCACAGAAACGCTCCCGGTGGAGATAATGGGCGAAAATGGAAAAGTCACTGCTTTGAAAGCCAAAGGGAAGGATGGGGTGTCTGAATTTGTCTTAAAAGCGGACCGTGTCGTATTGGCCATCGGGCAGGAAGTCGATGATGTGAGTTTTGTGAGCAACATGAAGTTAGACCAGCAGCTAATTAAGGTTGACGAAGCCACATGTGTCACCAACATACCAGGCGTTTTCGCAGCCGGTGATGTGGTCAATGGCGGCAAAACGGTAGTGCAGGCAGTTGCGGATGGGAAAACAGCCGCGGAAGGTATTGATGCCTTTCTGTCAGCGAATCGATAAATAGTTAAAGAAAGAAGGTGTGAATAAAGATGGCAAAACGTAAAGACCTGTCAATTGATTTTTGCGGCGTCAAATGTGAAAATCCGTTTTTCCTTTCATCCTCTCCCGTTGGGAGTAATTACGATATGTGTAAAAAAGCGCTGGAAAGCGGCTGGGGCGGCATTGTGTACAAAACCATCGGCTACTGGATTCCCCAGGAGTGTTCTCCCCGTTTCGATCAGACTCGCAAGGAGGGAACTTCTTTTGTGGGCTTCAAAAACATGGAGATGATTTCCGACAAGCCCACCGAGAAGAATTTGGAAATGATGATGCAGTTAAAAAAAGATTATCCGGATAAGGTGCTCATCGCTTCCATCATGGGTGAGAATACAGAAGAGTGGAAAAAACTGGCAAAAGCCGTGACGGAGGTGGGAGCAGACATCATCGAGTGCAACTTCTCCTGTCCCCAAATGACCAGCCATGCCATGGGCTCAGATGTGGGTTGCAACTTTAACCTGGTAGCTGAGTATACCCGTGCAGTGGTGGAATCGACTCATCTTCCGGTGATGCCGAAAATGACACCCAATCTGACACTGATGGAACTGCCTGCCCGGGCGGCGGTGAAAAATGGAGCCAGGGCGATCTCGGCGATCAATACCATCAAAAGCATCACAGAAGTTGATCTGGATGATTTCACCTGTCTGCCCATCGTCAATGGCAAATCTTCCATTTCCGGTTATTCCGGTAAGGCAGTCAAACCCATCGCACTTCGTTTCATCGCGCAGATGGCTCAGGATGATGAACTGAAGGACATTCCCCTCAGCGGCATCGGAGGCATTGAAACCTGGCAGGATGCATTGGAATTTCTCCTGGTAGGCGCCAGCAACCTCCAAGTGACCACTGCCGTCATGCAGTACGGGTATCGTATTGTGGGAGACCTGATCGGGGGAGTATCCTACTGGATGGAAGAAAAAGGCATTATCGACCTTGGTCAGATTGTGGGTAAAGCCCTGCCCAACATTGTCCCTGCAGAAGAGATTGAACGTGACTTCAAAGTTTACCCAAAATATGACCATGATAAATGTGTCGGCTGCGGCCGTTGCTATATTTCATGTTATGACGGTGGCCATCAGGCCATTGACTGGAATGAAGAGGAAAGAAGACCTTACCTGGATGAAGATAAGTGTGTGGGTTGCGGGCTCTGCTGGATCGTATGTCCGGTGGAAAACTGCATTGTACCGGGTGAAGTCAAGTTCCATGACTTTGGAACTCCACGTGACATTCATGTGATTGCCAAGAAATTTTTGTAGAAATTATGGCAGTGAACAAGAAAGTCAGGATGGATCCACTGAACCGATGACTTAAAGTAAAAAAGACACAGCGACAGACAGATGTTGATCTGCGCACTGTGTCTTTTTGACGATTTGGCATTACACCGCTTTACGTGCAGCCTGCCGTTGGCGGTTTTCCAGGCGCAATTCTTCTGAACGGTGAGTGGCCGCATGGATGGCTTCTACAATATTTTCCTGGAAATGATGAGAATTCAACACGTTGAGCCCTGCCAGAGTTGTGCCGTTTGGGGAGCAGATTTGCCGCGTTAACTCCGCAGGTTCATCTCCAGTGACAGTGATCATCTCGATGGCTCCACGGATGGTTTGGAGGGCTAATTCACCAGCGTCTGCATGAGAAAGTCCCAATTGTTCGCCGCCTTCGATCATGGCCTTGAGAAAAGTATACACATAAGCAGGTCCGCTTCCGCTTAGGCCGGTGACAGCGTCCATCTGAGCTTCCGGTACTTGGTGCACGGATCCGACGCAGAAAAAGATCCGACGGGCTAATTCATACTCCTCTGTCGATACCAGCTTTCCTACTGCAAGCGCTGTAGCAGAAAACAATACCCTGGCTGACATATTCGGCATTGCCCGAATTAAAGGCACTTGATTTGCAAGTGTGGCTGCGATGCTTTTTATATCCACACCGGCGGCTATGGAAATGATCAGCTTTCTTTCTGTCAGTAAAGGGCTGATCTCTTCAAGCACTTGATATAAATCCTGCGGCTTAACCGCGAGAATCAGTACATCAGCCCAACGAACCAGCTCCCGTTTTCCCACATAGGGAATGGCGTAGGCAGCTATCATCTGACGCCGGCGCGGCAGGTTGCTTTTATTGTTGATGCGGATCTGTTCTGCTGTGAACTGTCCTGACTGGATCATGCCCTGGATAAGGGCACTGGCCATATTCCCAGCACCAATGAAACCAATTTTACTCTCTTTCATCTTGAACACCTCCATGGTATGAAGAAAACAAAAAACCCTTCGCCTGACTTAAAGGGCGAAGGGTTTGCTCGCGGTACCACCTTTATTGATTCCCTGTAAAAAGGAACCATCTCATTTCCTGATACGGCAATCCTATGTACGGATGCGATATCTGCCAGTAGATAACGTTACTGGGTACGGCCAGGTTTATCACCTGCAGCTCTCGGGACGGGTTCCACACATCTGGGATAGAATCTCTCACCACTCGCTGATTCTTTCTCTGGATCACAGAAACGTCTGTACTATTTCCCGGTCAGCACTTTTAGTTTATTGAATTGGTAATACTCTACCACACAATACCATTGTTGTCAATAAAAAAAACAAAAATGTGTAGTTATTCCGTGAGAATGGCATGTTCAACTTATTCTGATAGAAGGTCACCTATGCGAAAGAAGATATTCAGCATGACTCCACATGGAGTTGAAAAACTTCGAGTCATTAACCAAACCATCGAGAAGGTCAATACCATCAAAAAAGCTGTTAAAAAATGCAGGAGTATTCATATATTAAGCAGTAGGCGAAATGACATTGGTGGAGAAAAAAAGCTGTAGCATGATGCATAATAGGTATAAGGAGAGGGTAATTAATCGCTATTGATAGATCACGGCTTCATCCGCAGCATGTTTAAATAAAAATATTGCGTGCAATGGCATGTGCACATGGTGCTTTAAATCACACATATGCACGGATGCCCTCGTGTGTCATCAATGATCTAGCGATCATCGGCAAGACAGGAGCCTTGGTGGATCTTCCGGAGTGGCCGCTGACGGTTGCCGGGAGGCCAGATGCTTGACCGCTATTAAAGGTGAACAGCGGAAAGAATTTGCATGGAGCAGAGATCATATATGTTGAGTGATCAGTGATTGAAACGCATCTCAAGAAAGAGAATCTTATCGTGGTGGAAGACAATAGCCGCTTTCGAATAGATATTCTCAATGAAGGTAATGCCATAAAGAAAACCACTGACTCCAATGTGAGAGTTCAGTGGTTTCTTAGTTGGATCAGGCAAGTGCAGGAAAAATTAAGTCAAAGGCACTCGCTTAACGAATTGTCCCCAGCCTTTTTCACCAACGAATTTGCCGTTGTCATAGACTAATTTTCCCCGGGAAAAAGTCATCACGGGATATCCTTTCAGTTCTACGCCTTCCCAAATCGTGTAGTCCACATCAGAGTGCATGTTATCCTTGGAAATCACATAGGATTTTTCAGGATCGTAAATCACCAGGTCGGCATCGGATCCAGGAGCAATCGTTCCTTTTTGGGGTGCGCATCCGAAGAGCTGTGCCACATTGGTGGAGCACACTTCAACTGCTTTATTGAAGCTGATGCGACCGCGATTGGCTTCGCTAAGCATATAAGGATACATGTTTTCAATACCCATGCAGCCATTAGGGATTTTGGTGAAATCATCCTTGCCCCAGTCTTTTTCATATGACTGGAAGGGGCAATGGTCGGTGGCTACGATGGAAATATCCCCGCGTTTAATCCCATCCCACAGGGCATCCTGTGATTCGGGCCCTTTAATGGGAGGTGAGCAGACAAAGTTGCGTCCGTCATCCCGCTTATACACATCGCTGGTAAAGTACAGGTATTGGGGACAGGTTTCCGCGATGACATCATAGCCCTCCTGGCGGGCTTTGGTCACTTCATCCATGCCTTCCTTACAGGCAAGATGAACGATGTACAGGGAGGTGTTGAAGGATTTAGCCCAGTGAATGGCGCGCTTGTCCGCCTCAGCTTCAACGAATTCCGGGCGGCTCAGATAGTGGTACCAGGCATGGGTTTTACCTTCTGCCAGGAAATTCTGGATGTTCATGTCGATCACATCGGGGTTTTCCGCATGAACCGAGACCCGTGCGCCCACTTCCTTCGCCCGAAGCATCGCCCGCACAAAAACGCCGTCATCAACCATTAACCCTTCTTTTTTATACACCATGAATACTTTGAAACTATTAATGCCGTATTCAACTGCCTGTTTGAACTCTTTCAACACAGATGGGGTAAGGTCTGTGATGGCTGTGTGGAAGGAATAATCCACACATGCCTGGGGCTCGCACAGCGCATTTCGCCCTTCGACGGCTTCGATTAGACCTTGACCTTTACCCTGGATTACAAAGTCAAAAACAGTGGTGGTTCCCCCGCAGGCAGCCGCCCTGGTGCCAGACTCATAACTGTCGGCGGACACCGTCCCGCCAAACGGCATTTCCAGGTGGGTGTGGGCATCCAAAGCACCGGGCAGTACATAGTTGCCTGTGGCATCGACAATTTCTGTAGCTTCCATTTGGTCCAGCGAACGGGTTATCACTTCGATTTTGCCGTCCCGGACGCCAATGTCCCCTTTGAAAGTGTCTTTGGCAGTGATGATCGTGCCGTTTTTGATGATTAAATCCATCATAAAAAAACCTCCTTTAAAATTAAACGCAAGCACTTTCGGCTGCATGCGCTGCTGAAAATGCTTGCGTATGAATCAGCTCTCAAAGCGCATCGATGATCCTGAAACCCTTGAGAAAATGTGCTCCTATGACAAGTATACTATCATTTGACGCGTTCGGTAATCTGTTCTTCCAATTCTTCTGAAATCAGTGAACTGGTTTCGTTTTTCATTAGAGCGGGATATACCAGCAGTGCAATGATAAATCCAATGAGCCAGCCGCTTTCTGTGAAGAAAGCCATTTGGGGGATGAATTTCCCAAGCAGAGGCAGAATGGCGGCAATAACCCAGGTGTAGATGGCTTTTTCATTAAAACCGTTGCCATACCAGTAACGGCTCTGTTCACCTTTAAACAGGTCATCCAGATCGAGCACCTTTTTCCGGTAAATGTAGTAATCAGCGACATACATACCAGCCAAGGGACCCAGGAACAAACCGTAAGTACCAAGCCAGTCAAACAGGTAGGCGCCAGCGGTGGCCAGCAGTCTCCAGGGCATCATGGCAATCCCGGCAAAGCCGGTGATCAGTGCGCCCATGCTGTAACTGATTTTGCGGGGGTTCAGGTTAGAAATGCCGTTTGCAGGTGCAACCACGTTGGCGGCGATATTGGTGGTGAGAGTTGCTATAGCAATCCCCGCTGCACCTAATATTGTGGCGAGAGGATTATTAATGTTGGCAACAACCGCAACAGGATCCCACATCGCTTCACCGTAAACGATGACGGTGGCACCAGTAACAAAGACGCCGACAAAGGCGAAGGCAGCCATGGTGGTAGGCAAACCGAATAATTGGCCCATAAACTGATCCTTTTGCGTTTTTGCATAACGGGAGAAGTCAGGAATATTCAGGGCAAGAGTCGCCCAGAAAGCAATATTAGCTGTCAGGCCAGGAAGGAAGATGCGCCAGAAGGTGCCAGGTGCATAGGTGGCAGGAAGATTCAAAATATCACCGATCCCCTGACCCATTGCGTTAACAGCAGTAACAGCCCAGACCATTAAAGCAACTGAAAGAACACCCAGGATTGGAGCGCCCCAGGACTGCATGAATTTAATGGCGTCAGGGCCCAAGTAAGCAATCCAGACATTCAACGCCCAGAAGATAAAGAAGGAAACCCAGATACTGGTTCCCCAGGCGGACCAGGCGGGACTCAACGAAGCGATAACCGCATCCAGGGCACCGCCGCCAATCCAGGTTTGGATGCCAAACCAGCCGGCTGCAACAATAGCCCTGGCAATGGCGGCAATGTGTGCGCCTTTAATGCCAAAAGCCAGTCTGGCGAAGACGGGATAAGGGATTCCATACTTGGTGCCGGCATGTGAATTTAACTGCATGGGTACAAGGATGATCAGATTTCCAAGAGCGATGTTCAAAACTGCCTGCCACCAGGATAGGCCAGACGCCATTAAGCCTGAAGCCATCATATAGGTGGGGATACAAACGGACATACCGACCCAGAGAGCGGCAATGTTGTATGTGGTCCAGGAACGTTCCTCCAGTTTCGTGGGAGCCAGATCGTCATTGTAATACTGATTACCGTCCAGATTTTTTCGCGCAGTCTCGCTCAATTCGTACAGTCCATTGACCTCGCGTTGCGTTTTAAGCTTTTCTGACATGCATGTAACACCTCCATCGTAGTTTTTCCTGCTAGTCAAGCTGAAGACATTAGAAAATAAACATAAGTTCCAATAGTGCGATTATTGATCCGGGAGTTCAGCCTGCCTCCTTTCGTGAATGTATCCTATGCGGCGTTCTTTGATCCCTGCATCGTCCTTCAAACGCTGTCCCATTGTAGTAATTAAGCAATAATCGTGCCATGATCGGGCGCAGGTGTTGAAAAGGAAGATCCACTGTTGGAGCAGTTTCAGGAGAAGATCCGGATAACGAGAGCGATTAAATGATTCAATACTAAATCAACATGGATCATGAAATGCAAAACACACTACATTTTAACGCTTCGAAAATGAATCAAAAAAAACAACTGATTCATTTGAGCATCAAATGACATCAATCAATCCGTATGAATATTTTAGAAACATTTCTTTCATTATACCGAAGAGTTATCAGATCTGCAAGGCATATAGTCGGCCTAACGGCGGTTGTTCGTCTAAACCGGAAGAATTCCGTTGTTGTCAGCATTCAACAATTAACATATAATAATCTGGTACATGATCGATTTTGGCGTGGAGAAGGGAACATGCACCGGGGAGGGAACAACTGTGAGCAGCTGGAGGTTAAGGACCCTCGTAATCATTCTGGTAATAAGTGTCATAGGCAATTTCTGGTTCTTCTTGGAACATCGCCAACAAGGTAAGAAAATCGAGAAAGTTGAGATGATGGTATCGCTGAACATTGAACGGAGTATCCGCCAAAGTATGCGGCAGATTGATTTCTTCCTGGAAACAGGATCACCGGAATCATTTCAGCGCCTGCAATATGCGATGGAGGAACTTGCATCCGGGTTCATGCAGTGGGTAGAGATGAATCAAAATGATGAAGAACCGAATGAGCGGATGAAAGCAGGCCTAAAGGCCATGGAGATCATGCGAAACATGCTGGTGAGCCAGCTGGAGCGTCAGTACCAGCTGCAAAATCAACAATTGATCGAACCTGACAGAGAAATGTTATTAAAAGTGCATGATCAGCTGGGGCGACTGCTGCTTATCTATCATAACATCCAGGGAAGGCTGGATGCATTGAATAATCCGCTGGTGAGTGATGGAGGACTGCATCAGCTAACGGAACAGATTCTGGAAACAAACCTTTTGTATCGCCACAGTGTGATCCCGAATATTCATCCATCATATCTAAATGCAGATGAAGCGTTACAACGTGCTGGTGAGAGGAGCCTCTTCCTTGCCCCGGAGAAAATCACCCTGATATCTGATGTGGTGAAAATCAGGGAAGGAGTTCATGTGTATGAAGCATTCGTGATAACCCTGGACGGAGAGGTCATGGTGGGAATCGATGCCCGGGACGGCAATCTCCGGGAATATAAGTACCAGGAACCTGCCACTGGCGAATCGGAATCAGTGTTGACGCTAGAGGAAGCGCTTGTGCAGGCACGTCGCTTTCTCAGTTATTACTTCGAAGGGCAGGTAAAAGAAGAATTTATTTTTAATCAAAACGGAACAGGACCGCCCCTGTACCTGTTCAGGTTCATGCCGATAACAGATCATGAGATAACCCTATACAGCGATGCCTATTATATTACCATCTCGGCAGTTGATGGACAGCCCGTCCATTTCACTAATGATTTTTCCGGGACGATCCCGCCTGATCCGAATCCACAGTTTAGCATGGAGGAGACTCGACAGGAACTCCAACAGGAATCCGGACGGGTGCTTTACGAGGGCATCAGCGTGATACGTAATTTTAATACCCGGTTTCGACCACGGCTGACTTATAGCTTCCGGGTAATCCGCAATGGACAGTCTTCCATGATCCATATTGATATTGAAACTGGCAAATCGATTCATGAAACCTATGATCTGTTCAAAACTGTGAATTCTGTGGTGTGGAGTAAATGATGATGCAGATGATTGATCGGCAGACGGCGGCGCTGACAGTTAATACATTTCATTTGGGAAAAACGTTGCAGTCCGGCCAGTGTTTTCGCTGGAAACGTGGAAAAGACGGCAGTTTTACCGGCGTGGCAAAAGGGCGGATTCTTAATGTAAGACAGAAATCGGATACGCTGATGCTTCATCCTGTCACCTTAGAGGAAGTTAAAAATCTCTGGATTCCTTACTTTGACTTGGATCGGGATTACGAGGCGTTCAATCGGTATATTCTTCAACAGGCACCTTGGATGACAGCGCCACTTCATGCAGGCAGAGGGCTCCGGCTGCTGCGCCAGGACCCTTGGGAAACCGCCATCACTTTTATTTTCTCTGCCAATAACCACATCCCGCGCATTACAGCGAGTATTGACTGTTTATCCAGGACCTATGGTCCGATGATTGGAAAGTATAAAGGGGTGTTGTACCACGATTTTCCGGGAGTGGAACTGTTAATGAGACTGACCGCAGAAGAGTGGAGGGCTTGTGGAGCCGGCTACCGATCCCGCTATCTAATGAAAATGGTGCAGCAGTGGGAAGCCTGCTATGACCAAGTAAAGCGGAATGGACTTGAAAGGCCCAATGAGCATGCAGTGCGATGCCTGCTGGAAACACTGCCGGGAATAGGACCGAAGGTGTCGGCATGCATTAGCCTGTTTGGATTGGGTTACCAAAGCCAGTTTCCGGTCGATGTCTGGGTGCGTCGCCGAATCAAGGAGCTTTGGCCTCACGCGCCGGCTTTGGACCGAGACATCGAACAGGCAGCGCTGTCTCTTTTCGGGGAAGCAGCTGGTTATGCCCAGCAACTGATTTTCTATGAAGCCCGCCAACGGCGAGCATCAACATCCTAAGCGAAAAGGAGAACATAATCTATGCTAGGTACCATTGTAAACACCATTGCCATTTTACTGGGAGGTATTTTGGGACTCTTATTCCGCAAGGGCATCTCGGATCGGTTCAAGACCACTGTCATGCAGTCATTAGGTCTAGCTGTTTTTATGATTGGGCTGGCCGGGGCGCTGCGTAGTGAAAACATTTTACTGCTCATATTTTCAATGGTGGTTGGAAGTTTGATTGGGGAAGCTTTAAAAGTGGAAGATAATCTCAATCGGTTAGGGAAATGGATCGAAACAAAATCCGGACAGGGTGAAGGGCAAGTGGCACGAGGCTTTGTTGCCGCCAGTCTGATTTTTTGTGTTGGAGCCATGGCGATTGTAGGCGCACTGGAAAGCGGATTAACGGGCAACCATGAGACCCTTTACGCTAAGTCACTTCTTGATGGTGTTTCATCGATCATCTTTGCCTCTACCCTGGGAATTGGTGTGCTTTTTTCTGCTGCGAGTGTTTTCGTCTACCAGGGAGCGATCACACTGGCAGCTGGGGCACTGGCATCAGTTCTTCTGGATGCGGTGATCCTGGAAATGGCGGCCATTGGGGGCCTCTTGATCATGGGGATTGCCACTAATATTCTGGAGTTCAAGCGGATTCCAGTGGGCAACATGCTTCCAGCAATATTTATACCGCTCCTCTACCCAGCGGTAGAACCTTTCATTACTCGTTTAGTGCATATTTTACAGGGAATTTTCTGAAGCAGCGGCAGTTTCAACAGCTTAACGTAAATAACGTCGCTGATGCGTTTGCTGCCGGGGTGGTTACTGTTTCTCCAAGGCAGCGGATTGTTGCAGTCACTGTCGGTTGTGAAAGAGAAAAGATTAGAACGGCCACTGAAACAGGACATAGAAGAAAGAATTCACCTGTTTTTTATGCGAAAAATTAAAAAGTGTAGGTAATAAGAGTAAATTGAAGATAAGAAAAGAATATAAGCACTAAATAAAGCTAAAAAGCGTAGGAGTCATTTTATCAGCGAGTATGCGGTTTGCATGGCATTTTTCTTTTCTATATGATAAGGATGTTAGCACTCGACTGAGGTGAGTGCTAACAAATCCATTAATGATATGAGAAAGTAGTCACAAAAAGGAGGCAAATGAAGGTATGAATATCAAACCATTAGGTGACCGTGTTGTAATCAAAAAGCTGGAAGCGGAAGAAAAAACTAAGAGCGGCATTGTTCTTCCCGGCACAGCCAAGGAACAGCCCCAGATGGCAGAAGTGTTGGCAGTAGGGCCTGGCGGTATGGTGGATGGCAAAGAAGTAAAAATGGAATTGAAGGTTGGGGATAAAGTGATTTTCTCCAAGTATTCCGGAACAGAAGTGAAACTGGACGGTGAAGAAGTAACCATCCTGCGCCAGAGCGATGTCTTGGCGATTGTCGAGTAAATATTGATGAATCTGAAGCACCTTTATTGCAAATTAACGAGGAGGGAAAGAATTCATGGCAAAAGACATTAAATTTAGAGAGAATGCCAGACGGGCACTGGAAAGCGGTGTGAACCAGCTGGCAAATACAGTAAAAATCACCCTTGGCCCTAAAGGCCGCAATGTTGTTATTGACAAAAAATTCGGCTCACCCATGATTATTAATGATGGAGTTACCATCGCTCGCGAGATAGAACTTGAAGATCCCTTTGAAAATATGGGAGCCCAATTGGTGAAAGAAGTCGCTACTAAAACCAATGATGCTGCCGGAGATGGAACCACAACTGCAACGCTGCTGGCACAGGCAATCATTCGTGAAGGCATGAAAAATGTGGCAGCCGGCGCAAACCCGATGATCCTGAAAAAAGGCATCAATAAAGCCGTGGAAACAGCGGTGGATGAACTGAGTAAAATTTCACTGCCTGTGGAAAGCAAAGCTGCTATCGCTCAGGTCGGTGCGATTTCTGCCAGCGATGAAGAGATCGGAAACCTGATTGCTGATGCCATGGATAAAGTTGGCAAAGATGGCGTTATCACTGTCGAGGAATCCAAATCCATGGGTACCACCTTGGAATTAGTTGAAGGCATGCAGTTTGACCGTGGATACCTTTCGCCATATATGGTGACAGATGCCGAGAAAATGGAAGCTGTTCTCAGCGACGCTTATGTTTTGATCACAGATAAAAAAATTGCGAATGTTCAAGAAATCCTTCCTCTCCTGGAGCAGATTGTTCAGCAAGGACGCAAACTGCTGATCGTTGCTGAAGACATTGAGGGTGAAGCACTGGCAACACTGGTGGTTAACAAACTGCGCGGCACATTTGAATGTGTTGCAGTTAAAGCGCCGGGTTTTGGTGATCGCAGAAAAGCCATGCTGGAAGACATTGCCATCCTCACTGGTGGAAAAGTTATCTCTGAAGAACTTGGGTATGAACTTAAAACCGCAACGGTTGATATGATGGGGAAAGCCCGAACCATTAAAGTGGATAAGGATAATACCACGATTGTGGAAGGCAGTGGCGACCAAAAAGCGATCCATGATCGAATTGCTCAGATTAAGAAACAAATTGAAGACACCACTTCTGATTTTGACCGCGAAAAACTGCAGGAACGACTGGCAAAACTCTCAGGCGGTGTTGCGCTTATTCAGGTAGGGGCAGCAACAGAAACAGAATTGAAAGAGCGGAAGTTGCGCATTGAAGACGCACTTAATGCAACACGTGCTGCAGTTGAAGAAGGGATTGTTGCAGGAGGAGGCGTTGCACTGGTCAATGTCATTCCAGCCATTGAACAGTTGCTTGAGACTTTGGAAGGTGACGAAAAAACCGGTG
>JAWSUV010000017.1:0-30428 GCA_033549305.1 Bacillota bacterium
AGAATCAGGATGAATGCATGAGGGGGAGGCAAATGAGCAAGGGAAAAAAAGACGCCGGGAATTCAGTGCGGCAAACCGACTGGAGAACCATTCTGAAGGAAGCTGAACTCAGGTATGACGAGAAGGGACTCATTCCCGCCATCGTTCAGGAAACCGGCACCGGGCAGGTATTAATGATGGCGTATATGAACCGGGTATCCCTGGAGAAAACCCTGGAGACCGGCGAAACCTGGTTTTTCAGCCGCAGCCGCCAGGAGCTCTGGCACAAAGGGGATACCTCCGGCCATATTCAGCAGGTGCACCAAATCCGGTATGACTGCGATGCCGATACGCTGCTGGTTACCGTCACCCAGACGGGAGCAGCGTGCCACACAGGTGAAAAAAGCTGCTTTTACCGGGATCTTCAGCCTGTCACAGAAATTTCGGACACTGACACAGCAGGCACAAACCTGCCGGAAGAGGCACAGGAAGCAGCAGCGGACGCTCACCCGGCCATGATTCTTCAACAGATCGCGGAAGTGCTGGAAGACAGGCGCCGCAACCCGCGGAAAGGGTCCTACACAAACTACCTGTTTGACAGCGGGATTGACAAGATTCTGAAGAAAGTGGGGGAAGAAAGTGCCGAGGTGATCATCGCCTCCAAAAACCCGGCAAAACAGGAACTGGTTTCTGAAATCAGTGATCTGGTCTACCATCTGCTGGTGCTGATGAATGAGCGGCAGGTGAAGATGGAGGACATCCTGGAAGAATTGTCCCACCGGCATGGAAAACGCAAAGAAGGGGAGCAGTAAACCTGGCAAAGGAACGGGTGCTGAGCCTGAAGGGAACTTGGTGAGCGCTCTCTTGCTGGGATTCCCATTGTTTGGGAATAACGGCGGGTTTGCGTGACAATGTTTATTCGGTCAAATGAATAAACATTCAATTTGCAACAGGGCGGAACGTCCAGGTGGAAATAGACCGTACATTTGTTCTGCCAGAGGAGGTCCCTGCGGAGTGTACCATGAGATCATCACGTGAATGAGGTCAGTGAAAACCACAATCGGGAGCGCAATGGGAAGGGGATGGAGCGATAAGTGTTAAAAATGTGACAATTTCGAATTATTGTTGTCAAGTTTTCCCTGATATGGTATAATTTTACAAACATCAACGCTCCTATAAAAAAGCCCCTTCCTGGGGGCTTATCGGCGTTCATGAAACCTGAAATCACAGAGGGAGGTGCTGAAACCCATATAGACGTAAGAATCCTCATCTTTAGGCTGCAGCAGTTAATCATTGAATTTAAGGAGGGATTTTATGCAAGCAAGAGAAAATTGGGGATCCCGGTTCGGATTTATTATGGCCGCCGCTGGTTCGGCGGTAGGCCTGGGTAATATCTGGCGTTTTCCCTACATGGCTGGTGCCAATGGTGGTAGTGCATTTATTCTCATTTACTTAGTTTTTGTTTTTGTCATCGGCTTAAGTGTTATGATCGCTGAATTTGCCGTTGGCCGCAGAACCAGCCTGGCTGCCGTTGGCGCCTACAAAAGCTACAGCAACCGCTGGACCTTTGCCGGTGTTCTCGGAGTCGTATCCGCCTTCTTTATCATGGGCTTCTACCCGGTTGTTGGTGGATGGGCCCTGGCCTATGTGTTTAAATCCCTAACCGGACTCCTGGCGAACGCAGACGCCATCGGCGACACCTTTGGCGCTTTCATCACCAGCCCCACAGAACCACTGATCTGGTTCGTTATCTTTCTGGCAATGAACATTATCATTGTAGCCAAAGGAATTTCCGGCGGAATTGAAAAAGCCGGTAAAATTCTGATGCCGACGCTGTTCGTCCTCTTGATTCTCATTGCCATCCGGAGCATCACGCTGCCGGGTGCCGGCGCCGGACTGGACTTCCTCTTCACCCCTGATTTTTCGGAAGTGACAGGGCAGACCTTCCTGGCCGCTTTGGGACAGGCCTTCTTCTCCCTCAGCCTTGGCATGGGTTGTATGATCACCTACGGCAGTTACCTGAGCAAGAGCGAAAAACTTCCGAACAATGCCCTGATCGTTACCGCGCTGGATACGGGGGTCGCTTTACTGGCCGGTATCGCTATTTTCCCGGCACTCTTTGCCTTCGGCATGGAGCCGGCAGCCGGTCCTGGACTGGTTTTCGTCGTCGTTCCCATTATCTTCTCACAAATGGGCGGCATTGGCACCCTGTTTGCGGCCATCTTCTTTATCGCGCTGACAGTGGCCGCACTGACCTCCTCCGTCTCCCTGATGGAAGTGGTCGCTGCCTACCTGATTGACCAGCGTCAAATGGAACGTAAAAAAGCGGTTTACGGCACCGGCGTGATTATGGTCATCACCGGGATTCTGTCTTCGCTGTCCCTGGGTGTTATGAGCGGAGTTACCTTCCTGGGCGTTGGCGTGTTTGACTTCTTTGATATTCTGACAGACAAAATCTTCCTGGCCATCGGCGGCATGCTCCTTGCTATCTTTGTCGGCTGGGTCGTGAAGAAGGAAGACCTGGAAGACGAGCTGACCAACGGGGGCACCCTCAAGTTTGGTTTATTCACCGTTTGGTACAACATCGTGAAATATGTGATTCCAGTGGCCGTCGCCATTGTCGCGGTTTTCGGAATCATGGACATCGCACAGACAGGCCTGATGCTCTTTGGTCTGGGAATCATTGCACTGCTGGCGATCTTCTCCAACAAGCTTACCTAATTCGACAGACACCATTCATTCCACAAACAAGCAAAAGAGGCTCTTCCCGATGGGGGGAGCTTCTTTTTTGCGAGGGGCTTCTCCGCGGGCACTTTCACATCACTGGAAAGAATGATACAATATAGACAAATTGAGGGAGTGTTTATCATCATGAGAGGAGCGATGTCATGCAAAAATTGATCATCACCGCTGCCCTGACAGGTGCCGAAGTCACCCGGGAACAACAGCCGGCACTGCCCATGACGCCGGAGGAAATCGCCGTTGCAGCCAAAGAATGCCGGGAGGCGGGAGTTTCCATCGTGCACGTTCACGCCCGGGATGCTGAAGGCCAGCCTACCCAGGACATTAACGTCTACCGCGAAATTAAGGAAAAAATTGAAGCCTGCTGTGATGTCATCTTCCAGCCCTCCACCGGCGGTGCGGTCTGGCACAGTCCGGAAGAACGCCTGCAGCCCGTGGAACTGGTACCGGAAATGTCCACCCTGAGCTGCGGCACCTGCAATTTTGGCAGCGATGTTTTTATGAATTCCGAACCTTTTATGGAAAAATTTGCCATCCGGATGAAAGAACTCGGGGTCAAGCCGGAGCTGGAGATTTTTGAGCGCGGCATGATCGAAAACGCCATGAAGCTGTTGAAAAAAGGGCTAATTAAACCACCCCTGCATTTTGACTTTGTGCTGGGTGTTCCCGGTGCCTGTCCGGCTACACCAGAGGATCTGCTGCTCATGAAAAACGCCATCCCCGCAGGTTCCACCTGGACCGTGGCAGGGATCGGACGTCATGAGCTGACCCTCGGCACCATGGCCATTATCCTGGGCGGCCATGTGCGCATTGGCTTTGAAGACAACATTTTTTATGCCAAGGGCGTTTTGGCGGAATCCAATGCCCAGCTGGCGGCACGGATCGCCCAGATCTCCAGGGAACTGGGCCGTGAAGTGGCCACACCGGATGAAGCCCGGGCCATATTGGGTATCAATACAAAGTAAGTTACTTCGTTTCTGTGACCGAGAAGCAAACATAGCAGGATCTAGGAAGGAGATAACCCATGAAATTATTCATTGATACCGCTAATGTAGAGGAAATTCGTGAAATCAACAGCTGGGGCGTGTTGTCAGGCGTGACCACCAACCCCTCCCTCATTGCCAAGGAAAAACGAGATTTTAAGGCGACGGTGCAGGAAATCGCTGACATTGTGGACGGCCCCATCAGTGCGGAGGTGGTCAGTCTCACAGCAGAGGAAATGATGAAGGAAGCAGAACCCCTGACGGCACTGCACCCCAATATTGTTATCAAAGTGCCCATGAATCCGGAAGGATTGAAAGCCACCAACCTGTTTCGGAGAAAAGGTGTACGCACCAACGTGACCCTGGTGTTTTCTGCCACCCAGGCTCTGCTGGCAGCAAGGGCCGGGGCCTCTTACGTGAGTCCTTTTCTGGGCCGGTTGGACGATATTGGTCATGACGGTATTGAACTGATCCGTGAAATTGTGAATATTTTTGAACAGCATCTCATAGACACAGAAATCATTGCCGCCAGTATTCGACGCAACACCCACGTCAGCGAGGCGGCCGCCGCCGGGGCACATATTGCCACAGTGCCCTACGCTGTGTTTCATCAAATGGTGAAACATCCCCTCACCGATGCGGGCATTGAACGCTTTCTGAAAGACTGGGAAGACGCTGTGAAGTAAAACCAAGTGCTGTGAAAGGAAGGTGGACTCATGGATCGCAACCTGGCACTGGATGTGGTGCGCGTGACGGAAACAGCCGCTCTGCGGGCTGCCCGGTATATGGGATTGGGAGATAAGAACGCAGCGGATCAGGCAGGTGTGGACGGCATGCGCCGCATGTTCGACACCATCGATATTGACGGCATTGTGGTGATCGGGGAAGGTGAAATGGACGAGGCGCCAATGCTGTATATTGGCGAACGTGTAGGCATCGGCGGTCCTGGATCGCCCAAGGTGGACATTGCCGTGGACCCTGTGGAAGGCACCATATCCGTGGCGGAGGGCATGCCCAATGCCATCGCGGTCATTGCCATGGCACCGCGGGGATGCCTGCTGCACGCACCGGATATGTACATGGATAAACTGGCCGTGGGACCGAAGGCGGCTCCCTACGTCCATCTGGACGCTTCGATTCAGGACAACTTGCGGGCAACCGCAGGGGCTCTGGGGAAAAGTATCAACGATCTGACGGTAGCGATTCTGAACCGGGAGCGTCATGCCGGAATCATTGAAGAGTGCCGTAATGTGGGTGCCCGGATCAAACTCTTCCTGAACGGTGATGTGGATGCGGCCCTTGCCACCTGTTTCGAGGAAACCGGTGTGGATATTATGCTGGGCAGTGGCGGTGCTCCGGAAGGGGTTATTGCAGCTGCGGGCATCAAATGCATGGGCGGCAATTTCCAGGGACGTTTGCTTCCCTACGGCGATGAAGAGGAATTGCGGTGTGAAGGCATGGGCATCGACTGTGCCCTGACCCTGACCCTGGACGATCTGGTGAAAGGCAACGAAGCCTACTATGCCGCTACCGGCATTTCCGACGGCGCCCTGCTGAAGGGGGTTTCTTTCTCTCCCAACGGGCTGGCCCATACCTACTCAGTGGTGATGCGCTCTGAAAGCGGCACCATCCGGTATGTGAATGCCGTGCATAATCTCAACAAAAAACCACTATACGCGTTTTAGGAGGTGACAGCTTGGATCGAACCGCACTTGAAGCGAAAAAACTGCCGGACCTCAGGGAAATCGCCAAGGCCCTGGGGATGAAAAACATTGTGCAATACCGCAAACAGGAACTGATTGAGGCCATTGTCGGGGGCGGTGATCCAGGATCGGAGGAAATGGCAGCTGCCGGGAAGCGGAGTCGGCAGACTGCTCCACCGGTGCAGGAGGAGACGATAGAGACGCCAGTTGCACCGGCACTGGACACGCCGGAGGAAGCGGCCGCACCGCGACGGCGGGTGATGCCTTCCGCTCCCGACCTGCCGCAGCACCTCCATGATGAAATTCCCGAAGGGGAGGAAGCCAACCAGGCGGAGGGTATTCTGGAGATCATGGTGGACGGCTACGGGTTCCTTCGCAGCGACAACTACCTGTCCGGCGAAGCGGACATCTACATGTCACCCTCCCAGATCCGCCGCTTCAACATGAAAACCGGCGACAAAATCACCGGTATCACCCGTCCCCCCAAATCCGGGGAAAAGTACAAAGCCCTGCTCTATGTCCGAAAAATCAACGACCGGGATCCTGAAGAAGCCAGCCGGCGTCCCACCTTCGAAAGTCTCACCCCGATTTATCCCCACCAGCGATTGAAGATGGAATTGAAAAACCACGAATTATCCACCCGTCTCATTGATCTGATCGCGCCCATTGGCAAAGGCCAGCGGGGCCTGATTGTGTCGCCGCCCAAGGCCGGCAAAACCATCCTCCTGCAGAAGATCGCCAACAGTGTTGCCCAAAATCATCCGGAGGTGCAGATTCTGGTTCTCCTCATTGATGAACGCCCGGAGGAAGTGACCGACATGCAGCGGTCCATCAAAGGTGATGTGATTTATTCCACCTTTGATGAACTGCCCAGTCATCATATCAAGGTGGCGGAAATGGTGCTGGCACGGGCCCAGCGTCTGGTGGAACACGGGCAGGATGTGCTGATTCTGCTGGACAGCCTGACCCGGCTGGCCAGGGCCTATAACCTGGTGCTCCCCGCTTCGGGCCGTACCCTTTCAGGAGGATTGGACCCGGCGGCCCTGCATCCGCCCAAGAAGTTCTTCGGCGCCGCCCGAAAACTGGAAGACGCCGGCAGTCTGACCATCATGGCTACGGCTTTGGTGGATACCGGAAGCCGGATGGATGATGTCATCTACGAAGAATTCAAAGGCACCGGCAACATGGAGCTGCACCTCGACCGAAAACTGTCGGAAAAACGGATCTTCCCGGCAGTGGATATCAACCGTTCCGGAACCCGGCGGGAAGAACTTCTCCTGACCCAGGCGGAACTGGAGACCATCTGGCGCATTCGCCGGGCGCTGGGAAACAGCTCGACCCAGGATGTCACGGAAACCGTCACCCAATTGTTGTCGGAAACCCGTACCAACAGCGAATTCATTGAGTTTGCCAGTAAAAAGCTCCTCTAATGGTTCGGTGGAGCCTGTCATTGGGAAAGGGATCCTCGGGCAATGGACAATCATGATTTTTGCTTGCATGGGCTGATACCCTGTGCTATAATAGAAACGTTCTTTTCATGACAGATGAAGGGACCGTTAATGAAAGCGAAACTGCGGCTGACCCCGCTGGAACCAGTAGAAGCAGGGACGGGAAAGAGGTGAAGGAAATGAAACAGGGCATCCATCCTGAGTACAAAGAAATAGACGTGCATTGCGCGTGCGGCAATGATTTCAAAACCAGATCCACCAAGGACGAGATTCGCGTTGAAATCTGTTCTGAATGCCATCCTTTTTACACCGGTAAACAGAAAACCATGGAAAAAGGCGGTCGAGTGGAAAAGTTCAAGAAAAAATTCGATCTGTAAACCACGTGCTGTCACTAAAAACACTGCCCCTAAAAATCTGCTTCCCGACCGGAAGCAGATTTTTTTTGCGCGTTCAATATCACATAAATAAAACGGACACCTGCATCAAGTGGCTGATGAGATGTCCGCTTATTCATCATAGATTCGGAAGTAGGTTTGCCAGTCCCCTAAAGACTTTGGTGGGAGTGCGTGCTCTGTGCTCATAGACCAACGCCTTTCAACGAAATTTGGAAAACGGTGTTCTCCAGGTCCTGCGGTCAATCGATGTTACTTGATGCTCTCTGGCATCCTGATTCTCTTGTCCGGCATATGCCGTCCATTTCATCATCAGAGCCTTTTTTACTTCAATGGTGTCCATCGAGACTGACAGGGATCTACCGGAATCTATGTATTCTTACTATACCACGAAACTTTTTTTTTAAACAGAAACTGAAAAATTTTTCCTCACTATTTTAATGCAATAGAGAATGACAGCATTTCAGCGTGTCGAAGTGTCAGTTCCTGGATGAAGTGCTCCTTTTAATGGAACGTCCTTTCCTGCAGCCACCTCATTGTATGATATAATGAGGCTGATACAATCATTCCGGCAACTGATGGAGGGAACGATCATGCACACTGACCTGCTCATCCTCGGCGGGGGTCCCGCCGGCTATTATTGTGCCCTGCAAGGTGCACGGCAGGGACTGAAACCCATACTGGTTGAAAAGGATGCTTTGGGTGGCACCGGCCTGCGCTGGGGCTGCCTGCCTGTGAAATACATGATGGATCGAATCCGGGCACATAAGACGCGACAGGGTCTCTGGAACAGCGGACTGACTCATGCAAAACCGCTGGCCGATACGATTGCTCTAGAGATTATGAGTGATTGCCGGCAAACCATGGCAGACGTCAGCCGCCGGATGGGAGAAGTGTTGGCGACAGAAGGCGTCAAGGTATTATTCGGCAATCCGGTCATCACCAGCACGAATCAACTGGAAATGGATGGCACGAAAATCACTTTTAAGAAGCTGGTGCTGGCCACGGGGACACAAGCGTCGCCGCCTCCGGGCGTTGTCATAGACGGCAACCGGATCATCACCCACAGGGAAGCGGTTAATTTGAAGGAGCTGCCGGCATCCCTGCTGATCCTGGGCGGTGATGTGGAGGGTCTGGAATTCGCGTCCCTGTTTTCAGAAATGGGAACACGGGTCACGGTGCTTGAAATGCTGCCGCAGATGCTGGCAGGGATGGATGATGATTTAACACGACCACTTTTCAATCGGCTGAAAGCCAACGGCGTGTCCCTGCACGGGTCAGCACCGGTGGCTTCCGTCAGCGTATCCGCCTCTGGAGCAAAGGCCGTCACTGTCGATGGCTGTGTTTTCGATGCGGATTTTGCCCTGGTAGCGATGGCCCGGCGGCCTGTACTGCCGGATGGCATTGAAAAGACCGGGTTAACACTGATCAATGAGCGCATTCAGGTGGATGATAACTGTAAAACCCAACTGGACCATATCTACTGTATCGGTGACCTGAACGGACGCATGGAAATGGCGCATGCCGCGCTGCAGCAGGGAATCCTGCTGGCTGATCACCTGGCGAAAGGCACTCCGGTAAGCTGGCCCTATGGACCACTTCCCCGTGCCATGTTCACCCTGCCCCAGAATGGCGGCGCCGGAATGCAGGAAAAAGAACTTCAGGATCAGGGGACTCCCTACCGGAAAGCGGTTGTCCGATGGGCGGACACGTGGCGGGGAGCAGGTCAGGCTGATCAGGATGGATTTTTGAAAGTGTTGGCGGGTATTGACGGCACGCTGCTGGGTATCTGGATGGTTGGGAATGAAATCAGCGAACAGATCGGCTTGATGGGGATGCTGCTGGAGCAGGGCGCAACCGTGAATGACCTGAAAAGGCAGCTCTTTGTGCATCCCACATTTTCAGAAGCGCTGCTGCAGGCAGTTCTGCAGCTCTCTTGATCACTTTCCATCGGATTGGACAAGTTCCTCTAACTGACCGTTCATCAATAGCACCGGTCGACTGGATTTGCCGCTTTCCAGCCCCTCACGTTTAGTGCACTGGTTGACATGCGGCTTGTTCCGATGAGTCCGTTCCGAACCATGGGAGAAAGCCGAGTCGTCAAGAATACATGGGGTGAGAAAAAAGCATATGACCCGAAAAGAATGGATCCAAATGGCACAGAATCAACTGGAAGCAGCAAAGAGCCCCACCCCCCGTCTGGATGCGGAGGTGTTGTTGGCGTATGTGCAGCAGGTGGAACGGATTCAGCTGCATATGTACCCTGAAAGAGTCATTTCCGATGAAGACAATGCTGTGTTGGAAGACCTGGTCTCTCGCCGGACAGACGGAGAGCCTGTGGCATACCTTACCGGGACGCAGGAATTCATGGGTCTCACCCTTCACGTTTCACCGGCGGTTCTCATCCCCCGCCCGGATACGGAACTTCTGGTGGAAACAACGCTGGAAAACCTGAAAGGCATGCATTGCCAGCATCCGGAGCAGCCGCTCCTGGCTGCCGACATCGGCACCGGCAGCGGCTGCATTGCCGTCACTTTGGCGGTGCTGCTCCCGCAATTAACGGTGCTGGCGGTGGACCTGTCGACGGAGGCGCTGGCCGTTGCCGGCCGGAATTGTGCGTCTCACGGGGTAAAGGATCAGGTGATTCCATTGCAGGGAAACCTTTTAGAGCCGGTGAGGGAATGGCTGCAACAAAGAGAGCACCGCACAAGCCGGGCGGGCAGTGTCAGCGAAGACGCTGACTGTACTCCCGAAGATGGAAAAGGAAATAAAAGGCCATGCCAGAGCTTTTCCGGAAAGCTGGATGCTATCATTTCCAATCCGCCTTATATTACGGAAGAAGAAATGCGCGAACTGCCAGCTTCCGTGGTGGACTTTGAGCCTCATCAGGCGCTGGCCGGCGGGACGGATGGGCTGGATTCTTACCGGCAGCTCACTGCCCAGGCGCCGGCACTGCTGCGCTCAGGCGGCCTGCTGGCCTTTGAAATTGGATATCTGCAGGCAGATGCGGTTGCTGATCTGATGAAAACCAGCGGGTTTGTCCATATCCAGGTTCTTCCCGATCTGGCAGGACACGACCGGGTGGTGCTGGGCAGAATGCCCTGATGATTTTTGGCGAATTGTTTTTCTCAAGAGGTGATCCCGGTTATGCCGGTTGTACACATATGAGGCATGACAGGAGAGAGTCATTTCAGCCAGGGGTGCATAAAACCGCTGGCTTATTTCCTGTCATTTTGATATAATATTTTGATGGAAACAATTCATTCAAGGGTTGGCTGTGACACTGGTCAGGCGTCCCGAATAAGGAAGAAGAACGAAGGAATAGGTGATAAAGCGTGCTTGATAAACTGGCTTTTTTGGAAGACAAATATGAAGACCTGGGCAATCAGCTCAGTGACCCGGAAGTGATCAATCAGCAGGAAATCTGGCAAAAACTGGTGAGAGAGCATGCGGATCTGGAAGTGATTGTGACCTGCTACCGGGAATATCTGAGCATACGGAAGGCTTTGGCTGAAACCAGGGAAATCCTTTATGATAAATCCATGGAGGATGAACTGAGGGAAATGGCCCGGTTGGAACTGGAGGAGCTGGAAGAAAAACAGGAAGCCCTGGAAGAAAAACTCCACCTGCTGATGCTGCCCAAGGATCCCAACGACGACAAAAACGTCATCGTGGAAATCCGCGCCGGCACCGGCGGCGATGAAGCCGGTCTTTTTGCCGCGGATCTGTTCAGGATGTACACCCGCTATGCGGAAAGCCGCAACTGGAAAGTGGACATGATGAGTGCCAGCGAAAGCAGCGCCGGCGGCTATAAAGAAGTCATTTTCATGATTAAGGGTCGGGGAGCGTATTCCCGGATGAAATTTGAGAGCGGAACCCACCGGGTGCAGCGGATTCCCGCCACGGAATCCAGCGGCCGGATCCACACGTCTGCAGCCACCGTAGCGGTACTGCCGGAAGTGGATGATGTGGAATTTGAGCTGAGTGCCAATGACGTGCGCATCGATGTGTTCCGCGCCTCCGGCCACGGCGGCCAGAGCGTTAACACAACTGATTCTGCCGTCAGGATCACTCACCTGGAGACCGGCCTGTCCGTATCCTGTCAGGATGAGAAATCCCAGTTGAAAAACAAGGATAAGGCGATGAAAATCCTGAAAGCCCGGCTGTATGACCAGATGGTTCACGATCAACAGCAGGCCATTGCCGCTGATCGGAAAAGTCAGGTGGGATCCGGTGACCGGAGCGAACGGATCCGGACCTACAACTATCCCCAGGGACGGGTCACCGATCACCGGATTAACATGACCCTGTATCAGCTGGATGCGTTTATGCAGGGAGACCTGGATCAGATGATCGATTCTCTCATCACCACCGACCAGGCAGAAAAAATGCAGGCCCTGGCCTGATCAATGAATCGAAGAGGCACGGGAACCTTTCTCCGGCCTCTTTTTGCGAAGAGGAGGAAGCCCGCGTGAAAGATACCCTCACCGCCGTGCTTGACAGCCGGCATTTCACCGACGAAGAATTGATGCCGTTTGCCCGGATGCTGGCGGCGGGAAAAACCGTGGCGTTTCCCACCGAAACCGTCTACGGCCTTGGAGCGGATGCCACCAGTCCGGCAGCCATTACCGCGATTTTCAAGGCCAAAGGACGTCCTTCCGACAACCCCCTGATTGTCCATGTGGCGGAAGTGGAACAGATCAGGGAACTGACGGCGGAAATCACGCCTCTGGCGCAGCTCCTGATCAAACACTTCTGGCCGGGGCCTCTGACCATCATCCTGAAAAAATCCGAGAAGGTTTCCGGCATGGTCACTGCCGGACTGGACACCGTCGCCCTGCGCATGCCCTCTCATCCCCTGGCGAGACGCCTGATTGCCCTGGCGGGTGTCCCGGTGGCCGCACCCAGCGCCAACCGCTCCGGACGCCCCAGCCCTACCCGGGGCACGCATGTCATCACCGACCTGATGGGGCGGGTGGATGCCATTATTGATGGCGGCCCCTGTGAGGTGGGCCTGGAATCCACCGTGGTGGATGCCACCGGCACCATTCCTGTCATTCTGCGTCCCGGGGGAATCACACGGGAAATGCTGGAGGCGGTGATTCGCGGCGTGGAAGTGGATCCATCCCTCCTGTCGGAGGCGGTCCTCCCGCCATCATCTGTTCCCCGTTCCCCTGGAATGAAATACACCCATTACGCCCCTAAAGCCAAAGTGGTGATTGCCGGTGCCAAAACCGCTGACGGCGTGGCTGTGACTCCAGAAAAGACAGCTGAAATGCTGATGACTCTCTGGAAGAGGCATCTGGAATCGGAAAAAGCCATTGGCATCCTGTGTACCGAAGAAACGGCAGTCATACTGCGTCAGCTGCTCCTTCAGCAATCGCTGCCAGACGCACGACAGCATCCTTTTATCAAATCCCTTGGCAGCGGCGAACAGCCTGACGTGATGGCGGCAGCATTGTTTCAGCGACTGCGTGAATTCGACAGAGAACCGGTAACGCTGATTTTAGCCCAGCGGATTCCGGAAACCGCCATGGGATTTGCCCTGATGAACCGGTTGATGAAAGCGGCAGGGTACCGGGAGGAAACAGTGGATAAAGCATGAAAAAACACTGGCCCGGCGGCTGGGAATTCGATACAATGAGAGAGAAGAAATTGGCTGATGACTCTAAAGGGAAAGGAGATCTGTTTTGATCACCATTTTGTTTATCTGCACGGGGAATACCTGCCGAAGCCCCATGGCCGAGGTGATGCTGCAGGAGGAACTGCATCAGGCAGGAATCGGGAGAGATCAAGTACAGGTACTGTCTGCCGGCCTTTTCGCTTCAGATGGTGAAAAAGCCATGCCGCAGGCAGTTGAGGCTGTGAAAGAACGGGGCATCTCACTGGAAAACCATCGAAGCCGGCGTTTAACACCGAAGCTGATCAACGAGGCGCACCTGATTCTGGGAATGACCGAAGAACACAAGCAGGCTGTTCTGATGATGGATGCGGCCGCTTCCGACAGGGTTTTTTCCCTGGCAGAATATGTAGCCGAATCAGAAGGCAGCCACTGGCAGGACATACCAGATCCCTTCGGTCATTCGGCGCGTGTGTACAAGCGAACCGCCGATACCCTGCAGGATATGATGCGAAAACTGGTGAAGAGGCTGATGGAGGAAAGGATGGTGAAAAAGTCATGAAAATTGCCATTGGCAGTGATCACGGCGGGTATGCGTTAAAGGAATACATTTATCAGTACCTGTTGGAAGCGGGATATGAGGTGACCGATTTCGGCACCCATAACGAAGAATCCTGCGATTATCCTGTTTATGCCCAGAAAGTGGCGGAAGCGGTGGCTGCCGGAAAATACCAGCGTGGAATCCTTCTCTGCGGTACCGGCATCGGCATTTCCATTGCTGCCAATAAAGTGCCGGGCATCCGCTGCGCACTGGTGTCTGACTGTTATTCCGCCCGGATGTCCCGCCAGCACAACGACAGCAATGTGCTGGCATTGGGCGGCCGGGTGCTGGGACCGGAAGTGGCCATCGACATTGTCAAAACCTGGATTGCTGCTGCTTTTGAATCCGGACGGCACCAGCGCAGGGTGGACCTGATCGCGGAACTGGAAAAAAAATACAACAAGTAAATACGTTCGCTTTTCCGAAAGCTCTGTAAGCGGCCAGCCGGTAATGATGGCAACAGGAAAGAAAAGTCTAGAGAAACACCAATAAAAGGAGGAATCTGGATGAGCAAAGTGGTAGTGATGGACCATCCCCTGATTCAGCACAAATTAACCATGCTTCGGGATATCAGGACAGGGTCGAAGGATTTTCGGGATCTGGTGAAGGAAATTTCCATGCTGATGGTCTTCGAAATGACCCGTGAACTGTCACTGGAAAATGTGGAAATTGAAACTCCTCTGTGTAAAATGCAGGCCAAGACGCTGTCAGGAAAAAAACTGGGCATCATCCCCATCCTCCGGGCAGGGTTGGGCATGGTGGAAGGTGTGCTGCAGCTGGTGCCAGCGGCGAAAGTCGGCCACATCGGTCTTTACCGTGACCCGGAAACGCTGAAACCGGTGGAGTACTACTGCAAGCTGCCTTCCGATATCGCTGACAGAGAACTCTTTGTGCTGGACCCCATGCTGGCCACGGGTGGATCCGCCAACGCAGCCATCCAGTTTATTAAGGACCGGGGCGGTGTCAGTATCCGGCTGGTTTCGCTCATTGCTGCACCTGAAGGGGTTAAGGCCGTCAATGAAGCGCATCCGGATGTAGACATCTTTGTGGCCGCCATGGACGAATACCTCAACGACCATGCTTATATCGTGCCTGGTCTGGGCGATGCGGGTGACCGGCTGTTTGGGACAAAGTAAGCAACAGATGAATGACAATCAATAGAATGCATATGACAGCGACGATCTGAATTTTCAGGAGTCGCTGTTTTTCATTAAGCCCACATGATTTGGAACGGCTTCACGTCAAACGGTTCATGAACAATTCTTTTTTCTAATGAAGCCTTGTGGCGGGCAATAAGCAATTTGGAAAAGAATTTCAAAAGAATCTTGATCGTGGACTGAAACAAATTGCGGAATCATGCGTAAACAGTAAATGAAAAGGCATAATCGATTCTGTGACCGAAAGGTGAAAACGCATGCGAATCATCCTGAAATACATTCTAAAAAATATCTGGGAGAAAAAGTTCCGCACGTTTCTGATCGTGATTTCCATTACCTGTTCGGCGGCACTGTTTTTTGCGTCCAATGCCATCGCCGGCACCATGACGGTAATGTATGAGAACCAGCTGCGGATGCAGACAGGACAGGCAGCGTTATTGATCCGTGCAGGTGACAAGTCGCCTTCTCCCTACTTCCGCATTGCGGCTGATCCCGTGGAAGGGGTGGCTTTAACCGCAGGCGAGGTTTCCATGGGCGGAATCTACACTGTGCCGAGGAACGGCGGTAACGGTGAGAGCGCGACGGCTCAGACGGCGCAGCTGCATGTGCGGGGATTTCAGCTACAGGAACTGGAACAGTTTAATCCGGTAAATTTCAGGCAGATGGCCGCAGGCGTCGCTTTTGAAGGGAACCACATTATCCTGAGCCAGCTGTTTGCAGACAAATACGGCTTTGAAACCGGCGATGTCATTCATCTAGAAATCGAAGGCGCCCGCCGGCGCCTGGTGGTGTGGGGAATTGCCCGCCCCACAGGCATCTTTCGCGATTCCCCTCAGTCGGAAACGCGCACGGCGATTGTTCCCCTGGGGTATGCAGCCTCCCTGGCCGGTTCGCCTGGAAGCGTCAGTGTCGGCTATGTGGTGCTGGCACCTGGAACGGAAGAAGCGGATGCGCAGGCCCGTCTGGAAACGGTCTATCCCCGCTACGAGGTGCAGCCGCCTTTTAGCGCAGACGATATTTCCGGCATGCTGGATACCATCATCATGCCCCTGATGCTCATGACGGCCACTGTCCTGTTTATCAGTATCTTCATCATCTATTCCACTTTCAAGGTGATCACCGTGGAACGGTTGCCGGTGATCGGCACTTTCCGCAGCATCGGCGCCACCCGGCGCACCACGGATGTGGTGCTCCTGGGAGAAAGCCTTGCCTACGGAGTGTTGGGAGGCATCCTGGGAATGGGTGTGGGCATCGGGGTGCTGTACGGCATGACCGCCATTCTGGCCAATGATCCCTGGAGCGGGCAGATGGATTTTACCATGGAGTTCAGCTCCGGCCAGTTGATCAGCGCCTTTTTGCTGGCGGTGGTGGTCTCCCTGGTCAGTTCCTGGATCCCCATTGCCCGGGTGTCCAAAATCCCCATCAAAGACCTGGTGCTGAACCTGGTGGACAGTCACAGCCGCCGAAAAACCTGGAAATCCGTGGCGGCCGTGCTCTTTCTTCTCTTTGGAACACTGGGTCCCCGGGTGGCTCCCCATGCCCTGGCCCTTCCCGCCAGCGCCCTGGCAATCTTTGCCACCATTACAGGCGTGGTCATGGCTGTGCCCTTGCTGACAAAAGCCTTTCTCTTTCTGTTCGGTCACTTTTACGGGCTGATTTTTGGCAACGAAGGCATTCTGGCAGTGAAAAACCTGAAGGACAATAAAAACATCCTGAACAACATTACCCTCCTGACCATCGGCATTGCCGTGCTGTTAATGATCAACACCATCAGCTACAGCGTGGGGGTGGAGGTGCTGAACGCGTACCGTGACTGGCACTTTGACATCATGGTCAGCATTGGTCAGGCAGACCGGAGTACGGAGCAGTCCCTCCGGGCGGTGCCTGGGGTGGCTTCCACCTATGCAGCCCGGGAACAGTGGGGGGAAGTCCGTGTCAGCAGCCATGATTATCCCCTGCGATACCTCCAGGGCATTGATCCCCTCACCTATCGTGATTTCATGAGATTCCGTCCCCTGGGCGGGGCAGATGCCGACGAACTGCTGGCAAAGCTGGCAGAAGGCCGGTACATCATTCCCGCCAGTATGATGCAGAAAACCCTCCAGCTGGAAGTGGGAGATGTACTGACCCTGGAGATGACGGAAGGCCCCAAGAACTACCAGGTCATCGGTTTCTATGATTCACTGATGATGAACGGGAGCAACGCCATCATCCATCAGCAGTACTACCGGAGTGACGTGGGTAACCGTTTCATTGATTCCTATTTTGTCCGCATCGACGAAGGGGCAGACCCGGACCAGGTGCTGGCAGCCATCCGCAGCAAGTTCCAGCGAAGGGGCTTATGGGGTCAGACCAACCGGGCCATGGAACAAATGAACATCGAGTCCAACAACCAGTTCTTCATGATCCTGAAAGGATTTTCCCTCTTGGCCATGGCCATTGGTATTTTCGGCGTTTTCAACAACTACGTCATCAGCTTCATTGAACGGCGGCGGTCTCTGGCCATTATGAAATCCGTAGGCATGAACCGGCGTCAGGTGATTAAAATGATTTTTGCCGAAGCCGTCACCGGGGGATGCATTGCCGGTGCCGTGGGCGTGCTGGGGTCCATCCTCATGCTCCTGGGAGTGCCCTTCCTGATGGATGCCACCAATGTGCCCATCGGCATTCACTTTGTCAACAGCTTCTTTATCACCGCCATTCAGGGCGGCATCCTCATAGCCGTACTGGCTTCGCTGAGCCCGGCCCTGAAGAACGCCCGGATGAATATCGTGGAAGCCATCAAATATGAATAATGAAAACATCAGAACGAAAATGAATCCGTCATTCCCGGCCCTGGTCCCCAAAAGGTGCATGCAGTGGGAAAAGGGATGGAATGACAAGGCCGGAGTAAAAGAGCGGATGAACGGAAAGAGGGATCAAGATGCCTGTGGCCATTGAAACAGAAAACCTTAACAAGACCTACATGCTGGGAGAAGTCCCGGTGGAGGTGCTGCAAAACATCAACCTGACCATTGATGAGGGAGAATTTGTGACCATTATGGGTCCTTCCGGATCAGGAAAAAGCACGCTGCTGTACCTCATGGGCGGGCTGGATCAGCCCACAGCGGGAACAATCCGGCTGGCAGGCACTGAACTGTCAGGTCTGTCGGATAAAGAGCAAAGCATCATGCGCCGACGGCAGGTCGGGTTCGTGTTCCAGTTTTATAATCTGGTGCCAAATCTGACAGTGGAAGACAACATCTTGCTGCCGCTGCTGCTGGACGGGAAAAAGGTGAAAGAACACCGGGCACGCCTGGAAGAAATCATGGCAACGGTGGAACTGACGGACAGGCGGAAACACACTCCCCGGGAGCTTTCCGGCGGCCAGCAGCAGCGGGTGGCCATTGCGCGTGCGCTGATGAACGACCCGGACATTATTCTGGCGGATGAGCCAACCGGCAATCTGGACAGCCGCACAACGGAAGAAGTGATGCAGTTGCTGACCCGGATCAACCGGGAACAGGGAAAAACCATTGTCCAGGTGAGCCATTCCGTGGAAACGGCCGCCTACGGCAATCGAATCATACAGGTAAGGGACGGAAAGGTGTGGGATGAACATGAAGAGACGGCATAACCGAAAAATGAAAACGGCGGTCCTGAGCCTGGCGCTGCTGGTGCTGCTGACGCTGACGGCCTGCAGCAATGCCGATGGGAAACCGGAGGTGGAAGAGGTGGATCTTTCTGCTGTGGGCCGTCAGGTGGAAGCCTTTGGCCGGGTGAGTGTGAGCGAGGAGATGAGTGTCAGCCTGGATGTGCCCGCGCGGGTGGACACCGTCTGGGTGAAGGACGGCCAGCAGGTAATGGCTGGAGAACCGGTGTTGCTGCTGGACCTGACGGATTACCATCATCAGGCGGCGGAACTGAAAGCTGAACTGGCCGTTGTCCAGGCAGAGTTGCGAGCCCAGTCGGCAGAGCTGGGGCAGGAAACGGCGCGTTTGGCCCAGGACCTGAATTTTGCTGAAGAAGAACTGGCCCTGGCCCGGCAAGACCTGCAAGCCAGACTGGCACTGCAGGAAGCCGGAGCCATCTCTCAGGAGGAAGCAGACCGGTTTCGACGGGAAGCGGCTTCCCGTGAAAAACGGGTGATGGACCTTTCCCTGCAGATGGATCGACAGGCGGGTGCCCAGGAGATGAACATCCGAAGGGAGCGGGCAGCAGCCCTGGAAGGAAGGCTGCAGGGCCTGGAGGAACAGCTGGAACAGCCCTTACTCGAAGAGGCCTCCATCATCAGCCCCTATGATCGGGGAGCGGTGATCGACCTGGAACTTAAAAACGGCGACCGGGTGGAACCGGGCCAGCGACTGTTCCGTTTCATCAACCTGGACGCGCTGGTGGTGGAAGCCGATGTACTGGAGGAATTTATCCGCGATGTTCACCTGGGAGCCGCAGTGACCCTGGTCCCCGCTGCTGACCGCACCCGGTCCTATGAGGGAACCGTCACCGCCATCGCTGACGCCGCCTTTGTGGTGAACAACGAAACCGTGGTACCGGTGACGATATCGCTGAAAAACGCAGACGATTTTCTCCGTCCCAACTTCAATGTGGATGTGTTTATTGAAATACCTTAAACACAGTCAGTATGACTAATACAACAGGAACTGAAGCGCTAAGTGAAACTCATTTAATATCAGAAGGATGCCTGCATACAGTGTAAAAGCATACCAGCGCCACAGAGGATGTATGGATACCGTCTCTGTGGCTTTTACTGTTTACAGTTTCTCTAAGCAGTGATACAATAAGCCATAATTTATCTGAATAATGAGCCAACGTCTGATGCCGGCTAAGCAGCAGTAAGATCCTCACTGTGGAAATTCCGGCACAGGCAGAAGCGATTAATGGAGGGATCTGTAATGAAAAGTGATCAAATGACCAAAGGTGCTGAACGGGCACCCCACCGCTCCCTGCTAAACGCCCTGGGGATGAGCCGGGAAGAGATGAAACGGCCCAAAATAGGGATTGTCAACTCCTTCAACGAAGTGGTGCCGGGACACATTCACCTGGACAAAATCGTGGATGCGGTCAAAATGGGGGTCGCCATGGCCGGCGGCGTTCCCATGGAATTTCCGGCGATTGCCGTATGTGACGGTTTGGCCATGGGCCATCCGGGAATGAAGTATTCCCTGGTGACCCGGGAACTGATCGCCGACTCTACGGAAGCCATGACCGTTGCTCATGCCTTTGACGCTCTGGTAATGGTTCCCAACTGTGATAAAAACGTTCCGGGCCTCTTGATGGCAGCGGCCCGCCTGAACATCCCCACCATTTTTGTCAGCGGCGGCCCCATGCTGGCCGGAAAAGTAAAAGGACAGAAAAGCAGCCTTTCTTCCGTCTTTGAAGCCGTTGGACAGCACGCCGCAGGGACGATGACCCTGGAGGACCTGGAAGCTTATGAGTGCAACGCCTGCCCTACCTGCGGTTCCTGCTCCGGCATGTTCACTGCCAACAGCATGAACTGCCTCACTGAAGCATTGGGGATGGGGCTGCGGGGTAACGGCACTATTCCGGCGGTGTATTCCGCCCGGATCCAGCTTGCCAAAATGGCGGGCATGCAGATCATGGCCCTGCTGGAAGCCGATATCCGTCCCCGGCACATCATGACCAGAGCCGCTTTTATGAACGCCCTCACTGTGGATATGGCCCTGGGCTGCAGCACCAACACCATGCTCCACCTGCCGGCCATTGCCCACGAAGCGGGAGTATCCCTGGATCTGTCAACGGCCAACGAAATCAGTGAAAAAACACCCAACCTGTGCCACCTGGCACCGGCGGGGAACGCATTCATGGAAGATCTGGAGGACGCCGGCGGGATCTATGCCGTCATGAACGAACTGGACAAGCTGGGCCTCATCCATAAGGATGCCCTTACCTGCACCCGTAAAACCGTCGGGGATAACATCAGGGGACACGAAAATCTGAACAAAGACATTATCCGTCCGGCAGAATACCCCTTCAGCAAAACCGGCGGTATTGCCGTCCTGAATGGCAACTTGGCCCCGGAGGGCTGTGTGGTGAAGGCTGCCGCGGTGGCCCCGGAGATGATGGTGCACAGCGGTCCTGCCCGGGTGTTTGACAGCGAGGAAGCAGCAGCTGCAGCCATTACCGACGGCACCATCAAAGCCGGTGATGTGGTGGTCATCCGCTACGAAGGCCCCAAAGGCGGTCCGGGAATGCGTGAAATGCTCAGCCCCACGGCGGTCATTGCCGGAATGGGCCTGGGCAGCAAAGTAGCCTTGATCACCGACGGGCGGTTCAGCGGTGCCACCCGGGGAGCCTCCATCGGCCACGTCTCACCGGAAGCGGCGGTAGGCGGACCCATTGCCCTGGTGAAAGAAGGAGACATCATCGTCATCGACATCCACCAGAAAACCATCGACCTGCGTATTTCAGACGAAGAAATGGCCGCGCGCCGGGATGACTGGCAACCCAGGGA
Organism: Bacillota bacterium; assembly: GCA_033549305.1. Classification (GTDB taxonomy): domain Bacteria; phylum Bacillota; class Clostridia; order Peptostreptococcales; family Tindalliaceae; genus Anoxynatronum. The sequence continues at coordinate 21,098 of JAWSUV010000017.1, forward strand.
GCCGAGAATCACCAGCGGTGTGCTGGCGCGTTATGCTCACCTGGTGACCAGCGGCAGCCGCGGAGCGATTTTGGAGATTCCCAGGTAGTACACATAAGATGGATCAAATGACACCTCGCATGATGTTGCGGGGTGTTTTTGATGGCTTCAGGGCATGATCGCATCTGCCCAAAAGGGTCTGAATATGATACAATGGCTTCAGTTGACAATGCTAAACAAATACAGCTATCGAAGGAAGATATCTCATGAATCAGGAACATCAGCAGCACCAGAACACCACTGAAAGAATGGATGCAACACCACCGGAAGAGATATCAGTCGAAAACAGCACGACTGTGACCGAAGGGGAAACCCCGAAGGACAGCAGTCCGGGAGAAGAACAGGAAGCCGATGTGCTTGGATGGGAAGATCCGGTCACCCGGCTGGAGCTGGACGGCAGGGAAATCATCCTGGTGGGCACGGCCCATGTCTCCAGGCGCAGCGCGGAACAGGTGAAGGCAGTCATTGAGGCGGAACGGCCGGACAGTGTCTGTGTGGAACTGGATGACCAGCGTTACCAGGCCATGATGTCCGGCAATAAATGGAAAGAAACGGATATTTTCAAGATCATCAAGGAAAAGAAGGCCACCCTCCTGCTCATGAACCTGCTCATCGCTTCCTTTCAGAAGCGGATCGCCAAGCAGTTTGGCGTCACCCCCGGGGCGGAAATGCTCCAGGGAATCCAATCTGCGGAAGAAATTGGCGCCACCCTCGTACTGGCGGACCGGAACATTCAGGTGACCTTTTCGCGGATCTGGAGCGGACTGGGGCTGAAAGGCAAGTCGCAGCTGACCCTTCAGATTTTCATGAGTCTCTTTGAAGGGGCGGAGATCACGGAAGAAGAGCTGGAAAAGCTGAAATCCAAAGACACCCTCAATGCGATGTTGAGCGAATTCACCGATGCCTTCCCGCAGTTGAAAATTCCGCTCATCGACGAGCGGGATCAGTACCTGTCGCAAAAAATCAAGGACGCACCCGGCGAAAAAATCGTGGCAGTGCTGGGAGCGGCCCATGTGCCTGGAATTCTGGTACAGATTCATCATGATCATGACCTGGCGGCACTCTCACGGGTGGCCAAAAAACGGAAAGGCCCGGGACTCATCGCCTGGATGATTCCGGTGCTGATCATCGGCATCATCGGCTATACCTTCTATCTGAACCGGGACGCCGGCATCCGTCAATCCATCAGCTGGATTCTTTGGAACGGCTCCTTTTCAGCCATTGGCGCCATTGTTGCCTTTGCTCATCCCCTAACAATCCTGACGGCTTTTCTGGCGGCTCCCATCAGCTCGCTGAATCCAATGCTGGCAGCCGGCTGGGTCGCCGGCGTGGTCGAAGCCCTGATCCGGCGGCCCAACGTTCAGGACTTTGAAGACCTGACGGAAGATGCCACGAGCCTGCGGGGCTTTTGGAAAAACAAAGTGACGCGAATTCTGCTGGTGGTGGCACTCACCAATATCGGCAGCAGCCTGGGCACCTTTATCGGCGGTGCCGATGTCATCCGGCTGTTTCTGGAAGCGCTGAGCGGCCGATAAAGTCCCATCCCCTGCATGTATCTCATGGATTAGCAACAGGGGATTTTTGCTGTCATCAACTGCTGATTGCTGCAGCGGGATGACTGGAATTTTGTTGATCTTAAATGATATCCGGAATAACTGGCATCTTGGCGAAGCATATATTAAGATGATAGCAGAGGATGAAAAAGAAGTGATTGGCTTATTGGCAAATGTTGAATAATGCTGAATCAACGTCAAAAATAAGATGATCTGGGAGGTTGAGGGATGCTTCAGAAAAGAGACGTGTTAAACCTGGAAGGCAAAGTGGCGGTGGTGACAGGAGCCGCCTCCGGCATCGGCCTGGGGACGGCAGAACTGCTGTCGGCGTACGGAGCGGCGGTGGCCCTGCTGGATGTGAACCGTGAAAAAGGGGAAGCGGCTGCCCGGGCAATGCGGGAGGCCGGCCGGAAAGCGGTCTTTTTTGCGTGTGACATCACTTCCCGGGAAGCCTGTGAAGCAGTGGTGACGGCAGTGGAAGAACAGTTCGGCAGGATTGACGTTCTGTTCAACAATGCCGGCGTCACCTACCGGAAATCCGTGGTGGACCTGCCGGAAGAGGAATGGGATCAGGTGGTGGACGTCATCCTGAAAGGCGCCTACCTGATGGCCAAATACGTGGTACCGGTAATGGCCCGGAACGGCGGCGGCAGCATCATCAATACCGGCTCCGGCTGGGGTATTAAGGGCGGTGACAAGGCGGCGGCCTACTGTGCGGCGAAAGGCGGCCTGGTGAACCTCACCAGGGCCATGGCCATTGATCATGGACCGGCAAATATCCGGGTGAACAGTGTCAATCCAGGAGATACCGATACCGCCATGCTTCGCGAAGAAGGCCGGCAGTTGGGTCAAAATGTGGAACAGTTCCTGATGGATTCGGCCAAGGGCAGACCGCTGGAACGGCTGGGCACACCGGAGGACGTGGCCAATGCGGTGCTGTTCCTGGCCAGTGATCTGTCCAAATGGATCACCGGCGCTTCCCTGGTGGTGGACGGCGGCGGGATTGCCTAAGCAGTATCAACGGACTGGCACGGCCACAGCCTGTCCGGTTCGTCGCAACAGACGTGTGAAAAAAGAACTGGTTTTATGTGTCAACACCAACATCTATTCAGGAGGGATATCATGACCATCAACGGATTCAAGCATCACCCCTACATTCCCAATTCGGTCCCGGAAGTGCAGGAAGCCATGCTCCGGGAGATCGGACTGGAGAAGCTGGAAGACCTGCACGTGGAAATTCCGGAAGAAATCAGGTTAAAGAAGAACATGAACCTGCCGCCGGCTCTGCCGTCGGAATACGAACTGCGGCGCCATGTGGAGGGGATTCTCCGGAAAAACCAGTCCTGCCGGGATATGCTGAATTTCCTGGGGGCTGGCTGCTGGCAGCATTATGTACCGGCCGTGTGTGACGAAATCAATTCCCGGGGAGAGTTTGTCACCGGCTATGCAGGTGAACCCTACAACGACCATGGCCGCTTCCAGAGCCTTTTTGAATACCAGAGTATGATGGGAGAACTGGTGGACATGGATGTGGTGAATGTGCCCACCATGGACTGGGCCCAGGCCGCCGCCACTTCCATGCGCATGGCGGGGCGGATCAACGGCAGGCGCCAGGTGCTGGTCCCGGCCCTCATGGACCCGAACAAACTGCTGGTCATCAAAAACTACTGCGATCCTGACCTGGACTTTATCCCGGTGGCCTATCACCCGGCAACAGGGCAGCTGGATCTGGAGGATCTGCAGTGTCAGATCACGGAGAACACGGCAGCGGTCTATTTTGAAAACCCTTCTTTCCTGGGATTTTTGGAAGAGCAGGGAGAAGCCATCTCACGGATCACCCATGAAATGGGAGCGGTTTCCATCGTTGGAGTAGACCCCAGCTCTCTGGGGATTCTGGAACCACCGTCCCATTACGGGGCCGACATCATCTGCGGAGAGCTTCAGCCCCTGGGCATTCACATGCATTACGGCGGCGGCCAGTCCGGTTTCATCGCCACCCGGGACGAACCCACCTATGTCATGCAGTATCCTTCACGCCTCTTCGGGATTGCCCCCACCACCGTGGAAGGGGAATACGGATTTGGAGACGTCGCCTATGACCGGACCTCCTTCGGCGACCTCCGGGAAAACGCCAATGAATACGTGGGCACCCAGTCCGCCCTCTGGGGCATCACTGCCGGCGTGTACCTGGCGCTCATGGGACCGGAAGGCATGCGGGAGCTGGGAGAAACCATCCTGCAGCGGTCCTGGTACGCCATTCACCGGCTGGACCAAATTACCGGCGTCGGCGGCTCGCGGTACAATGCCTCCATTTTCAAGGAATTCGTGGTGGACTTCAATGCCACCGGCCGCACCGTTGCCGACATCAACGCGCAGCTGCTCGAGCAGGGCATTTTCGGCGGGAAAGATCTGTCCACTGATTTTCCTGCCCTGGGCCAGTGCGCTCTTTACTGTGTCACAGAGATCCACACCCGTGAAGACATCGATCGTCTCGCATCGGCCATTGAATCCATAGTCGGAAAGGAATGAGAAACCATGAAACGAATCAACCGGAACTATTATGTGCGCAACTTTCATCAGGCCAAATGGGATGAGCCGGTGATTTTTGAACTGAGCCAAAAAGGAGAATGCGGGGTTCTGATTCCGAAGGCGGACGAAACCATTCAACAGGTGGCCGGGGAGAGCATGGCTTCCCTCCCGAAACACCTGCGTCGAAAAAGACCGCCGGCGCTGCCGGAAATGGCTCAGCCCCGAGTGCTGCGCCATTACATGCGCCTGTCCCAGCAGACCCTGGGCGGTGATGTGAACATTGAAATTGGGCAGGGAACCTGCACGGTGAAATACAATCCCAAGATCAACGACCGGCTGGCAGCGCTGCCGGAAATGGCAGCTCTCCATCCGGAACAGCCAGTGGAAACCGTCCAGGGGATCCTGCAGATCATGCATGAAACAGACCTGATGATGCGCGAAATCTCCGGCATGGACCGGTTCACCTTCCAGACCTCCAGCGGCAGCCAGGCGGCTTTCGCCATGGCATCCCTCATCAAGGCCTGGCACCGGCACACCGGCGAGGACGATCAGCGGGACGAAATCATCACCACCGTGTTTTCCCACCCCTCCGATGCCGCCTGCCCGGCCCTGAAGGGATACAAAATCATCACCATCATGCCGGACGAAGACGGGTATCCGGATTATGAAGCCTTCAAAGCAGCGGTTTCCGAGCGGACAGCCGGCTTTATCTGCGCCAACCCGGAGGATACGGGCATCTACAACAAACGCATCCAGGCCTTCACCCGGCTGGTGCATGAAAAAGGCGGCCTCTGCGGGTACGACCAGGCCAACGCCAACGGACTTCTAGGGGTTACCCGGGCCCGGGAGGCCGGGTTTGACATGTGTTTCTTCAACCTGCACAAAACCTTCGGCACTCCCCACGGCTGCGGCGGTCCCGGTTCCGGAGCCCTGGGTGTGGTGAAAAAAATGGAAGCTTTTCTGCCGGCGCCGCTGATTGATTATGACGGCGAAAAGTATGTGCTGAATCATGACCTGCCTCACAGTATCGGACGGGTCCGTTCCTTCAACGGAGTGGCCCAGGTGGTGCTGAAAGCCTATGCCTGGATCCGCAGCCTGGGGGCAGAAGGCCTTTATGAAGCGGCGAAGGTGGCCGTACTGAACAACAACTACCTTTACCGGAAACTGCTGGAAGTTGACGGCATTGAGGCCCCCTTTGATCCGGAAAAACAGCGGATTGAACAGGTGCGGTTCACCCTGAAAAAAGTGGCCGAGGACACTGGTGTCACCACCGGGGATATTCAACGCCGGATGCTGGATTTCGGGCTTCATTACTGGACAAGCCACCATCCCTACTATGTACCGGAGCCAGCCACTTTGGAGCCCACGGAAACACCTTCCAAAGAGGAGCTTGACGAATACATTGCCACCCTGGCTCATGTGGTCCGGGAAGCCTATGAAAACCCGGAACTGGTGAAAACGGCACCCCATAACAGTGTGACCCACCTGGTGGATGAATCGGGAATGGACGATCCGGAAGGATGGGCCATCACCTGGCGCAGTTACCTGAAGAAAACCAGTGAACAGGCATGAAAAAAGCATGGACTGAGAAGTGAATCATTTTGGCCAGAAAGCATCGTAAGCCCGGCAGAAATAGCGGCGTACAGCAAGGGGATGCAGCATGAAAAAACTGGGACTGATCGTGAATCCTGTGGCAGGAATGGGAGGCAGTGTAGGACTGAAAGGCACCGACGGACTGGCTGATCAGGCCAGAGCACTGGGTGCCGTTCCCCGGTCTGCCCAAAGAACCCGAAGAGCCCTGCAGCAGCTGGAACCCCTTCGGCAGGACCTGGAAATATGGACGGCGCCCGGAAACATGGGTGAAACACTGCTAAAGGAAATGGGATGGCGGTACCGGGTGCTGCCGGCTACGGGAAGCCGCGCTGACGACAAAAAAGAATGCAGCGCGACGAAAACAACTGGTGAAGACACCCGCCGGGCAGCCCGGGAACTGGCAGATCAGCCGGTGGACCTGCTGCTGTTCGCCGGCGGTGACGGCACTGCCCGGGATATATGTGAAGCGGTGGGTGAATCCGTCATCGCAGTGGGTATCCCTGCGGGGGTTAAAATCCACTCACCGGTGTATGCCGTCAGTCCGGATCAGGCAGGGGAACTGGCCAGACGTTTCCTGCGTGATGAACTGATTCGGACAAAAACGGCTGAAGTACTGGACATTGATGAGGATGCTTATCGGCAGGGGCGTGTCAGTACGCGGCTCTATGGGTACCTGAAGGTGCCGGACGACGCGCGGCTGATGCAAAACCGGAAAAGCGGCAGTGTGCTGTCGGAGGAAGCGGCCCAGAAAGCCATTGCCCTGCGGATGGTGGATGATATGGTCCCGGAAGTGATGTATCTGGTGGGGCCAGGGTCCACCACCCGGCCGGTGATGGAAGCCTTGTCCCTTCCGGGAACCCTGCTGGGGGTGGATATTGTCTGCAACAAACAGCTGGTGGCGGCGGATGTATCAGAAAAGCAAATCCTGGAGCAGATTGCCGGCAGGGAAAGCAGGATTCTCATTACCCCGATCGGCGGCCAGGGATATCTCTTCGGCCGGGGAAACCAGCAGCTGAGTCCCCGGGTGATTCGCCAGGCGGGCATCCATCATCTCCTGGTAATGGCCACCCTGCAGAAAATCCAGTCATTAACCGGTCGCCCGTTTCTGGTGGATACCGGCGATCCGGCACTGGACCGCCAGCTGTCGGGGTATGTACGTGTGCAGACCGGGTACCGGGAGTCAGTGATGTACCGGGTGACGGCTTGACGCGGAGAACAGACCGGATCTTTCAGTAACACATCTCTTTTGCGCCGAAAGAGAGTGCATGCAGACGAAAAGGAATGGATGGCAGACGTCCAGGAAGTGTGGGGGAGCACAGGAATGGTGAAATGAAAGAATGGAGGCAGGGTTCATGGACATGATTCTGCTGAACGGAAACCTGATGACAATGGACGGCAACCGGCCCTCTGCAGAGGCGGCAGCCATTGATCAGGGTCGCTTTGCCAGTGTTGGCAGCCGGGATGAAGTGCTGGCACTGAAAGATCACCGGACGGAAGTCATCGACCTAAAGGGAAAAACAGTGCTGCCGGGGTTCAATGACAGTCACCTGCATTTGCTGAACTACGGGTTGAGCCTGCAGCGCCTGGACTGCAGCCAGGCGACCTCCGTTGACGAGGTGGTGGCGGCCGGCCAGCGGTACCTGGAGGAGCACCAGGTTTCTCCCGGGGAATGGCTTTTGGGCAGGGGCTGGAATTCCCTCTCCCTGAAAGAAGGCCGGGACCTGAACCGGTATGATCTGGACCGGATTTCCACCCGGCATCCCATCTGCCTGACCCGGGTGTGTGAACACGTGGTCGCTGTCAACACCAGAGCAATGGAACTGGCAGGGATGACTGCCGAATCACCACAGCCGGCAGGCGGGTTTATTGACCGGGAACCGGAAGGGCGTCCGCTGGGTATTTTCCGGGAGAATGCCCGTTACCTGATTTATGCGTGTATTCCGGATCCGCCGCTGTCACAGATCAAAGATATCCTGAGGCAGGCGGCAGGTATCTGCGCCGGATACGGGATCACGTCCATCCAAAGTGATGACTTTGAAGCACTTTACAGCAAGGATTATCATCTCGTTCTGAAAGCCTACGGAGAGCTGAGCAGCAGCAGGAGCCTGCCGGTCCGCGTCTATGAGCAGTGCCTGCTCCCTGAAATCAGCCGGCTGGAGCAGTTTCTGGCGGAAGGCTGGTGTACGGGCAGAGGGGATGATTACTTCAAAATAGGACCGCTGAAGCTGCTGACAGACGGATCCCTGGGCGCCCGGACGGCCCTGCTGTCGGAACCCTATGCGGATGATCCTGTAAACAAGGGAATCGCCGTATTTTCCCAGCAGGAACTGAACCGCCTGGTGCTGACGGCGCACCGGCAGGGGATGCAAGTTGCCCTCCATGCCATCGGTGACGCTGCCATGACCATGTGTTTCGACAGCTTCGATTATGCGCAGCATCACCATTACAGAGAGGATCCGCGGTTTGGCATTATTCATCTTCAGATCACCACCGAAGACCTTCTGGAGAGGTTTGCCGCTGCAGGCGTCATCGCGTATGCGGAACCCATCAGCCTCAACAACGACCTTCACATGGTGGAAGACCGGGTGGGTACACAAAGGGCAGTCCACACGTACCAATACCGCCGTCTGGTGGATGTTGGCGTACCGGTGTGTCTGTCCACGGACTGTCCCGTGGACAGTATCAATCCGCTGAAAAATATCTATACCGCTGTGACCCGTCAGGATGAACGGGGATTCCCTGCCGGCGGGTGGCTGCCGGAACAGAAACTGACGCTGCAGCAGGCGTTGTCCGCTTACACCATGGGTTCAGCCTATGCCTCCTTTGAAGAGACGATCAAGGGATCCATTACCCCCGGAAAACTGGCCGACATGGCAGTGCTCTCGGAAGACCCCTGCCGGGTGCCGCCGTCGGAACTGCAGCACATCAGTGTGGACATGACCCTGATGGGTGGGCAGCTGGTCTACCGGCGATGATCCCCTATCTCCATAAGCAACTGATCCTTTCCGGCCGTGCCTCCACGGCCGGTTTATGTTATAATGGTGTCATTCACTGACCACACAAGGGAGGAAAAACCATGGCTGCCAAACAAACCATTGTCAAACCATCCACGCTGCCGGGGTTTATGGAATTGCTGCCCCAGGAACAGATTTTATTCAACCGGATGATGGACACCATCCGCCGTGTGTATGAACGCTACGGCTATGTGCCGCTGGATACCCCCATCATCGAAAAATCGGAAGTGCTCCTGGCCAAGGGGGGCGGCGAGACAGAGAAGCAGGTGTACCGTTTCATGAAAGGCGACAGCGACCTGTCCATGCGTTTTGACCTCACAGTGCCCCTGGCCCGCTTCGTGGCCCAGCACATGAACGAACTGATCTTTCCTTTCCGTCGTTATCAGATTGGCAAAGTCTACCGGGGAGAGAAAAACCAGAAAGGCCGTTTTCGCGAGTTTTATCAGTGCGATATAGATGTCATCGGTCGGGATAAGCTGGACGTTGCCACAGACGCGGAAATCCCTGCCATTATCTATAACGTCTTCACTGAAATCGGACTGCCTCCGTTTGTGATCCGAATCAACAACCGGAAACTGATGAACGGCCTCTTTGGCCACTATG
>JAWSUV010000017.1:30438-32277 GCA_033549305.1 Bacillota bacterium
GTGTTGCGGGAAAACCGGAATTACTGCGGGCCATCGACAAACTGGAGAAGATTGGTCCGGAGAAAACCCGCAAGGAACTGCAGGAAACGGGTATCGACAATGCTGCCATCGACGGGATCTTCCAATTCATCGCCATCGACGGAACCAATACGGTTATACTGGAAGCGTTGGAAGAATTGGGCATTGACAATGAGCTGTTTCTGGAAGGGCTGGCTGAACTGAAACAGGTGACGACCCTGATCCGGGCTTTCGGCGTGCCCGAGGAATCTTTTTCCATCGCCCTGAAAATTGTCCGCGGGCTGGACTATTATACCGGCACCGTTTACGAAACGCTGCTGCGCGATTATCCGGAGATCGGGTCTGTCTGTTCCGGCGGCAGGTATGATAACCTGGCGGAGTACTACACCAGGGAAAAACTGCCGGGAGTAGGTATTTCAATTGGCTTGACCCGCCTCTTTTATCAGTTGAATGAAGCCGGCATTCTGGGAGAGAATTCCCCCTCATCCCTGTCGCGGGTGCTGGTGGTTCCCATCGGCGACACCCTGGAGACCTGTGCCCGGGTGGCCAGCCGTCTGCGGTCAGCCGGTGTGGTGACGGAGGTTTATCTTGAACAGGCCAAAATAAGCAAAAAGATGAATTATGCAAACAAACACGGTATTCCTTATGTGATCATCATCGGAGACGAGGAAGTGGACGACGGGCATCTGGCAGTCAAGGAAATGGCCAGCGGGGAACAAACCCGCCTGTCCTTTGAGGATGCGCTGGCTAAAATACAGGCATAAACGAATCAAAACGCGGGAAACCGCGTTTTGGCTGTTAATGAGGAAAAGGTGCTCGAAACAAGGGTAGGAGAACCACCGGTTGGGTATATACTGAAAGGTCAAAAAGAATTCTTGAAATCGCATAAACCTGGCGGTTGGATGGATGGGCGGTTTGATCATTGAGGGAAAAGGAGGTCAGCGCATGGCAAAAAAGAAGAAAGCAGCAGGGCTGCCGCTTTTCCGGCAAACCTGTAAAGAGCTGGTGGTTCGTCCGGAGCAGAAAACAGAGGTGCCCCGGATCCGTGAAGTGATCCAGGAGGCTTTTGATCCCATGCCCTTCAGCAGAGGAAAAGAGTGGGAACTGGTGGAAAAAATCAGGCAAAGCCCGGGGTATATTCCTGCATTGGCACTGTCAGCTATTTGTGATGGGATTCTGGTAGGCCATTCCATCATTTCCCTGGTGGAAATCGAAGAGAAAAAAAAGAAACACAGTGCGTTGGTGCTGGGTCCGGTTTCGGTCCTGCCGGCATTACAGCGGCAGGGTATTGGCCGTGAAATGATTGAAATTGGGATTGAAGCATCGAGACGGCTGCCCCTCCCGGTCATGATCGTGGTGGGGGATCCCGCCTACTACAGCCAGTTTGGCTTTGAACTGGCGGTTCCACACGGCATTCATCTGCCCTTTGGGTTTGATGAGGAAGAATACCTGCAGGTGTTGGAATTAAAGCCGGGCGTTCTGAAAAATGTCAGCGGTGTGGTGAAATATCCGGGTACGTTCTTTGACGAAAAAGGGGATTTTCTCTAGAAATTCCAGCAGTATTCCCGCTTCACATAAGACAGCACCACAGAAGTCTCCGTCTGCTCAATGCCGTCGATCGTCCAGATCCGTTTTTCCAGCAGTTTGTGCAACTGGTGAATATTCTTCACATAGACCTCCACATCAAAGGTGGAGCGGCCGGTGGCAATGGCGATATACCAGATTTCATTAATTTTGCTCAGTTCAGCGGCTACCTGCTCCACTTTTTTAACATCGGAATGAATCTTGATCATGGCTGCCACATCCAGTCCCAGCTTGAAA
>JAWSUV010000018.1:0-32151 GCA_033549305.1 Bacillota bacterium
CCAGAAGTGAATCGCCCAACGCAGCTTCTGCTATTTCCATCTCTTCCGGTGGAAGCAGGTCTCCAATCAGATTAAAAGCATATCCCAGTGTCACGGCAAATCCGTTGTTTACCATATGCCCAATAATACCGACATAAAGAGAATCAGTCACGATCACCAGGGCACCAAACACCAGTCCCAGCACAATGGCACCGGCAAGATTGTAAATGTTGTAATGAAAGACGCCAAAGAGCACGGCACTGATGACAACAGCCTTCCGCCGACCAAGTTTTTCGTATCCCCTCAGGACAAATCCCCGGAAAAAGACTTCCTCGCAAACTCCCGCGAGTACTGAAATAATCAGCATCAGTCGAAGGTACTGAAGTGGGCTGGAGGCCGTCGGGATCTGAGGTATATCGATGGTGCCAATCCGGGTTAGCAGATTCAACATCACCAGATTGGCCGTTACGGCTGTTGGATACATGAAAATGGTGATTAAAGCAGCCAATAACCCCTGCCGCCAGGTGATGCGATTCAGGCGCATCGTTTGCCTGACATTCATTTTCCGAATTTCCAGGTAGAGGAAAGGCGGGAGCAAAACCACAGCCAACTGGGTGATGATCAAACCGGTATAGAGTTCCCGCTGCTGTACGGTGAAACCGACGGTAAAGAACAGCAGACTGCCCATCAGATAAATCAGGTTGGCATCAAACACCCGGAGGGTTTTCTCTTTGCCCATGCTGTCATCACTTCCTTCGTTTGGTCACTTCGCTATAGGTCAAATGCTGCTTTATGAACCAGAATATTGAGAAAAGCCTGTACCCCGGTAGCCAATACCTGTTCATCAAAGTTAAACCGGCCGTGATGCAGGGAGTGGATCAAGCCTTTCTCCTCATTACGCGTTCCCAGGAAAAAAAACAGCCCTGGATAGCTTTTCTGATAGAAAGCAAAGTCTTCCGCAAGCATGACCGGTTCAGTCAACACTACATGCTCTTTTCCCTGGGACAGGATCCAGTCCTCCACCAAACCTGGCGGATTGATGACTGCCGGATACATATCCCGCAAATCAACATCGATCTGACACTGATGTGTCATTTCAATGCCCCGTGTTATTGCCAGAAGACGGCTTCTAAGCGTTTCATACGTCTCACTGCGAAAAGTGCGGATCGTGCCTTCCATCAAAACCTGTCGGGCAATCATGTTGCGCACTTCTCCTCCCCGCATCCGACCGAAGGTAATGACAGCAGGATCCAACGGGTTCAGGCTCCGGCTGACAATCGTCTGCAGGGTCAGCATCAGATTAGACGCAATGACAATGGCGTCATTGCCTGCCTGGGGGGTACCACCATGGGCATTTTCGCCCCAGACGGTTATATCGATTTCACTGTTTCGTGCCATCATGGGGCCGGGTCGTATGCCCAGTTTACCCTGTTCAATGCCTGGAAACAAATGCAGTCCATAGATTTCATCCACTTTGTAATGATCGAGAATTCCGGTCTTAATGATCAGGTTAGCCCCGCCTGTTCCTTCTTCCCCCGGCTGAAAAAGCAGCAACACATTGTCTCGCAGCTTGTAACCGCTGCGGGTGAGTACCTCTGCCAAACCCAGGAGAATGGCCATGTGTCCGTCATGACCGCAGGCGTGCATATGCCCGGAATGGCGGGACCGGAAAGGCACTTCATTCAGTTCCACCACCTTAAGGGCATCCATATCAGCACGAAAACAATAGGTTTTGCGCCCTTCACTGCCAGGAATGTAGGCAGCCACACCCGTTCCTGCCAGGCCGGTGCTGCACTGCAATCCAAGAGATTCCAGTCTCCGAACCACATAATCAGCAGTCGTTGTTTCCTGGAAAGCCAGTTCCGGGATCTGATGCAGTTCATAACGTGTCCGGACCAGTTGATCCATGATTTTTTCCACTTCTTTTGACCACGTCATGCCTCTATTCATGAGGTATCCCTACTTTCATAAATTCCCTGATGGATTCCAATACGTCCACCTTTGATGATGATTGCCATCGTTGCTGTTCTTATCTGTCTTTATCTGTTACAGCAAAGACATAGGGAACGTTCCGATAATAGTCTCCGAAATTGAGGCCATACCCCACCACAAATTGATCGGGAATGGCAAACCCCACATAATCAGGTGCCAGATTCACCTTGCGGCGGGAAGGTTTATCCAACAGAACACAACATTTCACGCTGCTGGGATTTTTAGTTTTTAAATGGGTCATCACATAACTCATGGTAAGACCTGTGTCGGCAATGTCATCAACCACCAGCACATCAAAACCGGTAAGATCTTCTGTGATATCTTTGATAATCTTCACTGTGCCGCTGCTTTCTTCCGCATGCTCGTAACTTGAACTGGTCATAAAATCCACTTTCAGTTTTAGATCAATCCGGCGCAGCAGGTCGGCCGCAAAAATAAAGCTGCCCCGCAGCAACGAAACGACATAGAGGTTCTTATGTTTATAATCCTGCGTAATGGCAGCCCCCAGTTCGCGGGTGCGCTGCTGAATAGCTTCTTCCGAGCAAAGGACTTCCCATACTTTCTTTTCAATATCCATTCAACCCTCTCCCTCCATACTACGATCGTTTACAACCACTGTGAAGCAGGTTGGACTGGTTGGTGATTTCAGTTCATTCTATTCTAAAAAACCAGTCATGTCAATGAATACAGCTCCCTCGAATTATGCAAAAGGCGGATTTTGATTGTGATGATTCTCGTTCTTATCCAAAATCGCTTTAATCTCCTTAAGCAGATGAACAATCCGGTTTAGAGTATACTGAATGGAAATGAGAATAATAAAAAGCACAGCAGCGGGTACAATGAGCATTTCGGCAGAAAACATGCAGACACTCCTTCGTGGATTGATTGAATGAATTAATGATCATGAGCCAGGCAAGTCAGTGATCTGTCCCACCTGTTTAGGTTAACCATTCAATAATTTCTGGTTGACAAAAATACATCTCCTTGATTATACTCTTTATTGTAAACGATCAAAGGGAGGTTCGTCCATTGAAATCATCATTCCATACTGTCGATTATACCCGCATGTCACTCTTGGCGGCTCTCATATGCGTATCCAGTTACATTATTGTCCCCCTGCCCTTTTCTCCCGTCCCGTTGACCGCCCAGTCTCTGGCCGTCATGCTTGCCGGCAGCCTTCTTTCTCCGCTGCAGACATTCGTCACCGTCATGCTCTTCATTCTACTTGGCACCATCGGGTTGCCTGTCTTTGCAGGTGGTGCATCCGGGCCAGGTGTACTCCTTGGCCCTACCGGCGGTTATCTGGTGGGATTTTTGGTAGGTGCCGTCATCATCAGTTTACTAAAAAGCAATACCCCTGGTATCCTTCGCTACTGGATTGCCAATCTGGTCGGAGGGCTGATCGTTGTCTATGCCATTGGCGTTCCCTGGCTGTCTCGAGTGACTGGAATGACGCTTGATAAAGCCTTTATGGTGGGAGCCTTTCCCTTTCTTCCAGGCGATCTGTTAAAAGTCTTTCTCGCTGCATCCCTGGCCTGTAAACTGGCGCCCCAGTTTAAACTCCAATTCCGGCGAAGCTAATCATCACTGCCTCACCTCTCGTCATTGCAGCCACTATGGGTCCTTCGAACATTGAAGTAAAATTGCACTATTCTGTAAAAAGGATATTGCTTTTTTAAGTCGAATATGACTATATAAAAGCAGATATGAATCTTAGGTACATGGAATGATCCGATTTCCTGCTTGAAATCCCCATTGAGGTGATGCGACAGTGTTCTACTCCATTGCATTCGGATTGGTTGGCGGTTTGGGGCTGTTTTTGTTTGGCATGAAAATGATGGCCTCCGGGATGCAAAAAGCTGCCGGTGATAAATTGCGGCGTATTTTGGAAATTTTGACCTCCAATCCCTACATCGCGACGCTGACAGGCATCATCGTCACTGTCCTTGTGCAAAGCAGCAGTACCACGAACGTGATGGTGGTGGGATTTACCAATTCCGGACTCATGACACTCTCTCAGGCTCTTGGGACAATGCTTGGTGCAAATATTGGCACCACAATTACCGCTCAAATCATCTCCTTTGATATTGGTATCATGATTTATCCGGCGATCGGCATTGGTGCCGCTTTAAATCTTTTTGGAACCAGACGTTTTCATCGAACCATTGGGCAGGGAATCCTGGGATTCGGACTTCTGTTTCTGGGGCTGCGCACGATGTCTGATGCGATGAACCCCCTGAGAGATTTCCAGCCATTTTTAACCATGCTGGCCACTTTCGGCAGCATTCCAATTCTCGGTGTGATGGTGGGGGCTTTGTTTACGGCGTTGATCCAGAGCAGCAGCGCCACTACCGGGGTTGTGATCGCCCTCACGCTGCAGGGAATCATCGATACACCCTCTTCCATCGCCATTGTGCTGGGCGCTAACATTGGTACCAGTATTACCGCTGCCCTGGCAAGCATCGGAACCAATCTGACAGCCCGGCGTGCAGTCCTTGCCATTATTTGCGTGAAAGTGACCGGGGTCATCCTGGCCCTGATTTTCTTCTATCCTTTTGTCACGCTGGTTTCATATACCGGTGACAGTGTCACCCGTCAGGTTGCCAACGCCCATACCATTTTCAATGTTCTCAATGTGTTGGTTTTCTATCCTTTTATAAAACCCTTCACCAAGATGATTATCCATATCATGCCCGGGGATGAGCAGGTGGTGGAGTCCGGCACAAAATACCTGAACAAGCAAATCTTAAGAACCCCTTCCATTGCCATTGGCGCCGCACGGCAGGAACTTCTCCGAATGGCGCATATTGCCCGTGATATGCTGCAGGATTCCATTACTATTTTTATTCATCAGGATCGAAATCTTATCAGTGCGGCCCTTCAGAAAGAAGACCTGATTGACAGTCTTGAAAAAGAGATCACGGTTTTCCTGTCAGAAATTGCACAGAGTTCGCTAAGCCAGGCCCAATCCCATGAGATCACTTCTCTCATGCATGTCAGTGGTGACCTGGAGCGGATTGGAGATCACGCAGAAAACATCATCCAGCTGGCAGAAGTTAAAATGGAGGATGCCCTTCCCTTCTCATCCACAGCCATTCTGGAACTGGAGCATTTGTTTGACCTGGTCGACTCGATGCTGGCAGAAGCCATTACTGCCTTTGATGAAGAAGATACTGCCCTGGCCCAGAAAGTCATTGACAAGGATGATCATGTTGATTTTCTCGAACGCAGTCTCCGAAAGAACCATATCCAGCGGCTAAACCAAAAGCGTTGTATCCCTCAGTCAGGCGTGATCTATCTTGATCTGATCAGTAATCTGGAAAGAGTCGCGGATCATGCCACGAATCTGGCAGAAGTCGTTACCGGAGATTTCTAGGTTTCTCTTCATTACTGAAAAATCAATTGTATCCTCTCTGGAAAAATGCAATAGAACCCCTGCTGAACATTTCAGCAGGGGTTACACATTTTCTCTCATCAAGTGATTATCTATTCAGGATCATACATGATAACTTCCCGGTTATCCAGGCCAGCTGCAAGAAATTCCTCCCGACTGCTTGGAATGGCGATGGTATTGGGATTGCCGTCGCTAATGTACCGGGGACGTCCACCAGACTCAAAGGTGGCCAGCCAGTCGTACATCCCGACATTGTCTACTTTTGTTTCACTGGCGCGAACGCGGCGGATTTTATGCGGATTAAAGTCCTTGTGATACGGTGAATGGTAGGGGTCCCACCCTACCTCAACCACCGCTTCATTGGTATAGCTGGTTCCTTCGAAAGCGCCGCTGATCACAAAGCGCGCCACAGCTTCGTCCCGTGGACGGGATCCGAAAGGCAGAGAAAATGTGTTGACAGAATAATCCGGGACATACCGGTTTACCAGTAACTGGATCCGCGCCAGCTCCTGTTGCAGCCGGTCAGCACTCACATCTCCCAGGTGTAAATGGGTTTCTGTGTGATTGCCGATATCCATGCCATGTTCCACGAGATAATTTAGTTTGAATTCCACCCAGTCGGGCTGGCCAAAAGGCGTCCCGCCATTGATGAAAAAAGTAACATGAGGCCTGAATTCAGGGTATTCCTCATGGAAATTCATGAGAATACCCACAGCACTGTCTGGGTCAATCATCCATTCGCCTGATGAATCCTGAATCATATTGAAATTATTGTTGTTGCCGTCATCGAAGGTAATCACGATCGGGGTCATGCCTGCTGGTACATTGATATGTCCCCGGGCATAATCGATGAGCCGGATAGGCCGAAACCCTTCTTCATAGAGAATTTCCAGATCCCTTCGAAAATTGTCTGGTGTCCGGTACCATTCAGCTTCCGGCTCTCCGATATGATGATACATGAGAACCATGATCTGCCCCAGCTCATTGGCCTTGACAGCAGCAGGATCTGCGGCCTCATACACCGGTTCCTCCTGAAGCACATGCATCATTGTCTCTTCCGCGCCTTCAGATTCTCCGGCAGCAGGTTCCACCTCAGGCGGATCTTCCGATGACGCTTCTTCTGCTGATTCAGCCGGTCCATTGGTAATGGATGAATCAGAATCGTCTATCTCTGATGCATCTGAGCAGCCGGTCAGCAGCACAAGTATCAGAAGCAGAACGGGTAATATCCATTGGTTGTTTCTCTTTCCTGATTGATTCTTTCTCATGCGTTATCCCCTTTTGTTTCAATGGTCTGTTGTCTGTGGCCGTTCACCTTGTGCACTTTTCGCTTTATCGTGAATGGCTTGGTTGAGCGGAACTATTATCTTTGATACCCCAGGGACATACCCGAAAACAGATTCCGCACACAGCTCCGCGGCCAATGTGCTGGTAAGACTTCTTCATGTAATGACTGCACAGGGAGGCATCCACCAAAAATTCCCGGTCCAGGCCTGGAACCCAGTTGGTGTTTCCCGCCAGTGCTCCTGCAGGACAGGCATCGGCACAGCGCCGGCAGTTGCCGCAGTGATCTTCAATGATCGGAGTTCCTGAGATCAGCGGCATGTCAGTGAGAATGGTCACCAGTCGGACCCGGGGGCCATATTCAGGCGTGATGAGACAGCCGTTTTTTCCGATCCAGCCCAAGCCGGCCCGTGTTGCCGCCATCCGGTGAGGAAACCGGCCGCGGAATAACGGTTCCGATTCATTGAGAGTCTGAGACGCCGGGATGGCAATGGCGGCATACCCCCATCGCTGGATCTGCAGCATACCCTTCACTGCGATGCTGTCCAACAATGTGTTCACTGTCCGGTAGTGATGGAAGTAGGTTTGGGTAGGGCCCTCCACAAGGCTGATTTCATCGATAATCCGGTCAGACAGGTGCACCACCACCGAGACCGCTGCTGTCAAATCCTGCAGGGAAGGGGGCTGCAACCGGGTCACATCACCAAATCCTACCTGATCAGCACCTTCCTCCTGTAACAACGTCAACAATCGCTGCTGCCGATCTTCATGAACGATATCACCCTTTGTTTGTGCTCCGGAAAAGCGTCCCCCGTCATTCATTGCATTATCCTTGTTCATCGGATTTCCTTTCTGCCTTCCAGTACCCATTGCCTCACACTGCCCAGCAAATACAACGATCCGGCGCAGATCACGGCGCCGTCTTTCGGTGTGATGGCAAGCGCTTTTTCCACCGCCCGTTCCGGTTCAGCTTCCACATGCACCTCTTTCACTTCATGACTGAAGGAATCTGTGATCACCAATGCCAGGGTTTCGGCAGCCATCGCCCTGGGATTATCCGGCCGGGTCACCACCACCTGACTGACCTTGGGCAATAAAATCTTCAAAAATCCCCGCACGTCTTTATCAGCCATCATGCCTGTCAGGAGTGTCACCGGTTGGTCCGGCAGCAGCAGTTGGATGCTTCCTGCCAGTGAACGGGCACCAGAAAGGTTATGAGCTCCATCAAGGATAAACAGCGGATCATACTGCAATATTTCCAGCCTGCCCATCCAGTGAACCGTATCCAATCCCTTCCGAAGGGCTTCTTCCGGGATGGCAAAGCCGCTCTCCTGCTGCAACAGCTGCAGCACTTGCAACGCCACCAGGCAGTTGTCCACCTGGTGGAGCCCCGGTAAAGCTACACGCAAATGGTCATAAGAAACACCGTTCAGGGTGGCAGAAAACACTTGTCCATGCAGTCGGCTTTCATGAACAGTGATCGCTTCAGGGACAGCCAGGTAGCAGGGGGCGCCCAGTTGAACGGTTTTTGCCCGGATGACTTCCAGTGCTTCCGGCAATTGCTGACCCACCACCACTGGGCAATCGGTCTTAATGATACCGGCTTTTTCGCCTGCAATGGCAGCCAGGGTATCTCCCAGGTATTCCATGTGATCATAGTCTACCGGGGTAATCACCGACACCATCGGATGATTCACCACATTAGTGGCGTCCAGCCGGCCGCCGAGTCCCACTTCCAGCACCAGGACATCCACTTGTTCCCGGGCGAAATACAAAAATCCAATCGCTGTCACCACCTCAAATTCTGTGGGGTGGGTTAATCCCTCTGACAGCATGGCGTCTACCGCCACCTTCACTTCGGCGGTCATCATGGCCAAGTCATCATCGGGAATCATCTCTTCACCGATACGGATCCGCTCATTAAACCGCTGGATATAGGGAGATGTGTAAAGGCCTGTTTTATAGCCGGCCGCTGTCAGTATCGACTGGAGCATGGAACAGACAGATCCTTTTCCATTGGTGCCGGCAACATGGATCACCCGAAGGCCTTCTTCCGGATTCCCCAGTTTTTTCAACAATGTTTTAATGTTGGTGAGGCCCAGTTTGCTGCCAAACTGATAGGTACCGTGAATATACTCCAGGGCTTCATTAATGTTCATGGCCGAAGGCCTCCTTCATTCATTTATCAGCGCGCCATTCAGTGAGGCTGGATCATGGCAGGATTAGGCTTTCAGCTCGTTGATCCGCTTGTCCAGCGTCTCGAGCATTTCCTGAAATCCTGCCTTCTTTGCCTTTTCCTCATCCACCAGTTTGGGCGGCGCTTTTTTCAGAAACCCTTCATTGGCCAGTTTCCCGTCCACCCGCTGAATTTCCGACACCGTTTTTTCCTTATCCTTCTCCAGGCGCTGGATTTCCTTTTCAATGTCAATGAGCTCCGCCAGGGGAATATACAGTTCGGCGCCAGGAATCATGGTGGAGACTGCCAGATCCGGAACTTCTTCTGGACTGGCCAGAAAGCTGACATCGGCAATGCCTGCGAGACTCTTGAGATAAGGAATTCCAACAGTGATCACAGCTCGGCTTTCGGCTGTATGGGCCATCACCTGGAGGGCCGCTTTAACGCTGTGAGGCACATTCATCTCGGCGCGTATGTTGCGGATGTTCCGAATGGCGATCATCAGGTGCTCCATGCGGATTTCCCTCTCATGATTGAGTGCTCCTTCCCGGGCTTCAGGCCAGGGGGCCACCATGACACTTCCCTCTGCGTTGGGCAGCGTCTGCCAGATTTCCTCGGTGATGAAAGGCATGAAAGGATGCAACAGCTTAAGAATGTCCTTCAACACATCTGTCAACACCGTCTGTGCGGTTTTTCGGGCAGATTCATTGTCGCCGTAAAGCCGGGTTTTGGTCATTTCAATATACCAGTCGCAATATTCATTCCAGGTGAAGTCATAGACTTTTTGCAGTGCCAGGCCCAGTTCAAACTTATCCAGGTTGGCGGTTACCTCCTGACGGGTGCGCTCCAGCCGTGACAGAATCCATTCATCTTCGAGTGCCAGGTTCCCTGCCGTCTCTTTCATGGCGGGCACCTCCTCCTCCAGGTTCATGAGGACAAAACGGGTGGCGTTCCATAATTTATTGGCAAAGTTTCGTGCAGACTCCAGCTTTTCCTGGCTGAAACGCAGGTCACTGCCTGGACTGTTCCCTTGAATCAGCGTATAGCGAAGAGCATCGGCACCGAACTCGCCAATCACCTGCAGCGGATCAACCCCGTTTCCCAGAGATTTGCTCATTTTCCGTCCCTGGGCATCCCGCACCAGACCATGGATCAGCACATGCCTGAAGGGGATCTCTTCCATGAATTCAAGGCTGGAGAAAACCATCCGCACGACCCAGAAGAAAATGATGTCGTATCCGGTCACCAGCACACTGGTGGGATGAAAATACTTCAGTTCCGGTGTCTGTTCCGGCCAACCCAGTGTGGAGAAAGTCCAAAGAGCGGAGCTGAACCAGGTATCCAGGGCATCCTCATCCTGGCGCAGTGCGTGTCCACCGCAGTTTGAGCAGGCATCCGGCGTCGAACGTGCGACGGTAATGTGGCCGCAGTCGTCGCAATAATAAGCGGGAATGCGATGACCCCACCAGAGTTGGCGGGAAATGCACCAGTCACGGATGTTTTCCAGCCAGTGAAAATAGGTTTTGTCAAACCGTTCCGGCACAAACTGAATGGAACCGTTTCGAACCGCTTCAATGGCTGGTTTGGCAAGTGGTTCCATGTGGACAAACCACTGCTCAGAGGTTAATGGTTCAACCGCTGTATGACAGCGGTAACAATGGCCAACGCTATGACTCCTTTCCCTGGTGCCCGCCAGCAGTCCTAAGGCGTCCAGATCCTTGACCAGCTGACTGCGGCATTCGTATCGTGTCATGCCCTCATAGGGCCCTCCATGGGCGTTAATGGTTGCATCGTCATTCATCACGCGAATCTGGGGCAGGTCATGGCGCAAGCCCACTTCAAAATCGTTGGGATCATGGGCAGGGGTGATCTTAACAGCCCCTGTGCCAAATTCCGGGTCCACATAGGTGTCAGCAATAATAGGAATTTCCCGGTTCAAAATTGGCAGGACAGCGGTTTTCCCTATGAGATGGCTGTATCGTTCATCATCCGGATGCACCGCTACCGCCGTATCTCCCAGAATGGTTTCCGGACGCGTCGTTGCTACTTCGATAAAGAGATCTTCTCCTTTAATGGGGTACTTGACATGCCAGAAGTGCCCCATTTTATCTTCATGTTCCACTTCAGCATCAGAAAGAGAGGTTTTACAGTCCGGGCACCAGTTGATGATGCGGTTCCCCCGATAAATCAATCCTTTTTCATAGAGCCGGACAAACACCTCTGTCACTGCGGCACTGCAGCCTTCATCCATGGTGAACCGCTCCCGGGACCAGTCGCAGGAGCTTCCCAGCTGCTTCATCTGCTCCACAATCCGTCGGCCATAGGTGTCACGCCAGGCCCAGGCTTCTTCCAGAAATTTTTGCCGGCCCATTTCCTGTTTGGTAAGTCCTTTTTCATTCTTGACTTTCTCCACCACTTTGACTTCTGTTGCAATACTGGCATGGTCGGTACCCGGCTGCCAGAGAGCTTCATAACCGCTCATCCGCTTATAGCGTATGAGGATATCCTGAATAGTCTGGTCCAGTGCATGCCCAAGATGCAGCTCGCCGGTTATGTTTGGCGGCGGCAGCGCAATGCTGAAGGGTTTTTTTGCTGCGTTCACTTCTGCATGAAAATAATCCTTATCCAGCCATTCCTGGTACACTTTTTTTTCAAACTCTTTTGGATCGTAATTTTTGGGCAGTTGCTTCAACATGCCGATTCCTCCCTATTGACTCCTCGATTTAAATCAATGCATCAAAAAACCCTGACATCCTCTGATAAGGACGAAAGGGTTTCGCGGTACCACCTTAATTCCGGTAATCCGGCGGCATGTGACTCATGCGCTGCTTTACCGACTCTCATTCAGAATAACGGTCTGTGCCGTCCGCATGTACTGACCCGGTATCGGGGTTCCATCCGGAAGCTCCAAAGCTACCTTCAGCAGTCAGGATTCCAAAAGCCTTCCAGCCACGGGCTTTTTTCTCTGGCGGGTCTGTGCTGCCTACTCCTCTTCTTCATCACTGAGTCTATTGCTTTTGTTTATTATACCGTACTCCTGAAGATTGTCAACTCATTAGTAACCTTTCTCCGGATCCACCACATTCCGCATGGTGCCTTCTCCCGTCTGGTAGACTTTCAGGTTGTGTTCAATAATCTCCATGGCTTTTTTCATGTATTTGGTGGATTCACCGCAGATATGGGGGGTGATCACCACATTCTCCATCTGCCATAGAGGATTATCCGCGGGAAGCGGCTCCTCTTCAAACACATCCGCCCAGAAAGCCCGGATTCGGCCTTCCTTCAGAGCAGGAATCAGGTCGGCTTCCTTCACGGTGCTGCCGCGGCCCATGTTGATCAGGCATGCTTCGGGTTTCATCTGTTCCAAAAGTCTATGATCCACCAGGTGTTCTGTGTCTGGTGTTCCCGGTAATAGATTCACAATATAGTCACTTTCGCTGAAAAGCCAGTTGATTTCATCCATGCCCACGACTTTTTCCACATGAGGCACCGGTGTTGGATGATTTTTCAGGCCAATGACCCGCATGCCCATGAATTCAGCTTTTCGTGCTACTTCGCGGCCGATGGTGCCCAATCCCAGAATGCCCAGGGTAGCCCCGTTAATCTCTCCCTGGAGAACTTTTCGGTCCCAGCGGCCTTCAATCTGCCGTCGCATGAATACAGGCACATTGCGGGCCAGCATCACCATCGCCGCAATGGCATATTCAGCCATGTGGATCCGGTGAATTCCCTTGCCGTTGGTCACCACCGCACCCTGGGCCATCAATTCTTCCAGTGGAAAAGCATCCACTCCGACACTGAGAGCCTGTACCCATTTCAGATTCTGCCCCATTTTAATGATTTCCCTGTCGCAGGGAGAGGCCACCAGGACTTCAGCATCAGCAATGATTTGCTCCAGATCTTCCGTTTTTGAGACAATATCTAGTTGCCAGTCTTCCGCCGAATCCAACAGTCCTTCAAATGCTTCACGTTCCACCTTCAGGTATTTAGGCGCATAGACCACTATTTTTCGCATCTGTGTCATCTCCATTTCATTGTTTTGATTCAGCACATCAAATCTCCGGAAATGTGCTTATAAACGGTTTAACACCGATTACATCCTGATAACGACTTCGTCAAACCACTGTTTGATTTCATCCCGCACACTCTTCAGGAAATCTTCGCCATACGGATGAAAGCAGCCTTTTCCAGCCAGTACATTGCGGCTGTCCCGAAAGTTTTGGATGACATACCGTTTACTGCCTTTCACCCAGTAGGCGATGGCGACAATATCTTCCCGCGTCATCAGTTCCTGACAGATGGTGGTGCGAAACTCATAGTTTTTCACGTATTGCTTGATGAGATGGATGCTTCGTTCCAGCACCTTGTCTTCCATCGCAACACCGGTCACTTCCACATACTTACCCGGCGGTGCTTTAATATCCATGGCAACATAATCCACCAGTTCCTCTTTGAATAATTTTTCCAGCAGATCAGGGTTAGTGCCGTTGGTGTCAATTTTAATCTTGTATCCCATTTTGCGCACCTGCACCACCATGTCATAGAGATCTTCCGTTAGAGTGCATTCTCCGCCGGAAAAAACGACGGCATCAATCAAATGGGACCGGCGGGCCAGTTCTTCCATTAACTGGTTCTGGTCCAGATCCTCACCTTCCATGTCCAGCAATTCTGCATTGTGACAGTAAGGACACTGAAAATTGCAGCCCCGCGAAAACAGGACAGTTGACAGGCCGTTGGGAAAATCAATCAGCGAGGTTTTCTGAATACCGCCAATCTTCATCTGCGTCACCTCATTCATTGGAGTCATTGTATCACTTTCATTTTCTATCGTAATGGAAAAAAGCATGCATGGCAAGCGTAATTAAACCATAAAGAAAGGAAGCCGGTAAAAATCCGACTTCCTGGCTATCTTCAATTGTCTTGGCACATCCGTTTTTTAGAATTATCCCGCCTTGACTTCTGCCATGGCTTCGGGCACAATCTCTTCCTTTTTGCCGTTTAAGCTGATGTCAGTGTCAAATTCAAGCCGATCCTTGAACTCTTCCTTTTTACCCTTATTCCAGGACTGTACCGGTCGGTGGAATCCGACCACGCGGGTCCACACTTCTGATTCGATGCCGCAGTGGGGACAATTAAAGTGTTCGCCTTTAAGGTAACCGTGCTCGGGACAGATGCTGTAAGTGGGCGTCAGAGTCATATAGGGCATGTGGGAATACTGGAAGCTGCGTTTAATCAGCAACTTGGCCGTTTCCACATTTTCAATTTCCTCGCCCATAAAACCATGGAACACGGTACCGCCGGTATACTGTGTCTGAAGCGGCTCCTGAGCTTCAATAGCTTCAAAGATATCTTTTGTATGGCCTACCGGCAACTGGGTTGAATTGGTGTAATATGGTTCCTTTTCCCCCTGGCTGATGATTCGGGGATACATGGCTTTATCGATCCGTGCAAACCGGTAGGAGGTGCCCTCAGCCGGGGAAGCTTCCAGATTCCACAAACTGCCTGTTTCTTCCTGGAAGATCGAGATGACCCGGTTCATGAATTCCATAATATCAACAGCAAATGACTGGCCTTCCTCCGAAGTAATGTCGGCACCCAGCAGGTTCAGGCAGGCTTCATTCATACCATTCAGTCCGATGGTGGAAAAATGGTTTTTGAAATATTCGCCGGTGGAATCTTTTACACTCTGCAGGTAAAAACGGGAATAGGGGTATAAGCCGGCTTCCATATAATTTTCCAGTACTTTGCGTTTTTCATCACAGATTTCCCTGGCAAGCTCCATCAGTTCCCGCACACGCCGTTTGAATTCTTCCGCGTTATTGGCGAGATAACCGATGCGCGCCATATTAAGCGTCACGACGTTGATGGATCCGGTCATGGGATTGGCACCGAAAAGACCGCCTCCACGTTTGCGAAGCTCCCGATTATCCAGCCGCAGGCGGCAGCACATGCTTCGGATATCTTCCGGTGACAGATCGGAATTGACAAAGTTGGCGAAATAAGGTGTGCCAAACTTCCGGGTCATTTCCATGATGGCATCCGCCACCTCTGAATCCCATGGGAAATCAGAGGTAATGTTGATGGTTGGAATCGGAAAACTGAAGGCGCGCTGGGCACCGTCCCCTTCCATCATCACTTCACAGAAAGCAATATTAAACATATCCATTTCTTTCTGGAATTCACCATAGGTTTTATCCATGGGGACGCCGCCAATGATAGCAGGCTGATTTTTCAGCATGGGATGGGGAGCAATATCCAGAGTAACATTGGTAAACGGCGTTTGAAACCCGACGCGTGTAGGAATATTCAGGTTGAACACAAAGCGTTGCAGGGCTTTTTTTACCTGCGTGTAGTCCAGGTTATCATAGTGAATAAATGGCGCCAGATAGGTATCGATACTTGACACAGCCTGAGCTCCTGCAGATTCTCCCTGAAGGGTGTACAACAGGTTTACCAGCTGCCCCAGTGCTGTTTCAAGGTGTTTTGGAGGGCGGGATTCCACTTTGCCCTTGGCACCCTTAAACCCGCGCCGAAGGAAATCTTCGATGTCCCAGCCGCAACAGTATGGCGCAAGCAGACCCAGATCATGAATATGTACATCACCGCGAACATGTGCGTCGCGCAGTTCTTTCCGGTAGATCTTATTCAGCCAGTATTTGGAGCTGATCGATTCAACAATGTGGTTATTAAGTCCTTGGAGGGAAAACCCCATATTGGCATTTTCGTTCACACGCCAGTCAGCCAGACTGACATATTCTTCCACCATTTCCTCCGCATCCATGAAAAGATTCTTAACTTCGCGGATTTCTTCTCGTCTCTTACGGTAGAGGATATAGGCCTTGGCTGTTTTGGCGTGCCCTTCCTCAATGAGGACTTTTTCAACGATGTCCTGAATGTCCTCCACGGACGGAATACTTGCCCGGAAGGTTTCATTAAGAATCTCTTCTGCTTTTTTTGCCAGACATCCCGCCCGGACTTCATCACTGCCCCCCACGGATTTAACAGCGGCAAAGATGGCGTCTTTTATTTTTGTCAGCTGAAAATCAGCAATTTCACCGTTTCTTTTCTGAATTTTACTAATGGCCACGATCCGATACCTCCTTATTTAGTATAGCAACACGTATAAGTGCACAATATATGGTATAGTGTACCGGATTTTGAAATGATTTCAAAATGTCATTAAAGACGATTCTGTTTCTTTAGATCCGTTTACCTGTTGTTTTCTTCCATTTCCAACAGATTTGATTTATTCCAATTTAATTCCTGTTATTGTCTCTTGACAAAGAGAAATACACCTATATTTTCATCCATATGAGGTAGATTTTCTGGCAGCACAAAGGCCTCTGGCGCCTTCTATGCCTGGAGGCCTATTTCTTGAGACATCACTGTTGCTGATTCCTTCCCGTTAGTTTCCACACATTCGGTCGTCAAATTGGAACAGTTGAATGCAATCATTCCTGCTGACGCCGAATCGCATCCGCCTTTTCCGACAGTTCTGTCCAGCGTTCCAGCAGTTTGTCCATGGCTCTTTCCAACTGTTCTTTCTCAAGGGCGGCTTCTTCCAGAAACTGGAAGTCCGTCACCCGTTCCGCCATACCGGCTTCCAATTGCACCATTTTTTCCTCCATCTCGCCGATCCGTTTTTCAATGGTATCGTATTCCTGCTGTTCTTTATAGGAAAATTTCAAGGGTCTGGTGGTCGCTGGCCGTTTTATCCTGTCCTCTGCCGGTGCAGCGGTACCAATCGGTTCCTCTATGATTTGAACACCGGTTCTCTTATCTGCAGTTGATTTCTTCCGCAATTTCCGGTCTTTCTCTTCAAGCCATTCCGAACAGCTGAGACCGGTTTCAGTAATCAATCCTTTCTCATCAAACACAAGCAGGCGGTCAGCCAGCCGGTCCATCAGCCAACGGTCATGGGAAGCAATGACAACGGTCCCGGGAAACTGCTCCAGGTATTCTTCCAGAATAGCCAGTGTCATCACGTCCAGGTCATTGGTCGGTTCGTCCAGCAACAGCAGGTTGGGTTCCTCCATCAGGCGGCGCAACAGCAGCAGCCGCCGTTTCTCCCCACCGGATAGGGACCCGACTGCAGTCCACTGTTTTTCCGGCGGAAAAAGAAAGCGTTCCAGCATCTGTGAGGCGGTAATTCGCTGTTCATTGCTTAGGGTAATGACTTCTCTTCCTTCGCGAATGTATTCCAGTACTTTCTGTTCCGGGTCCAGTTCCCGGTTTTCCTGGCGAAAGTAAGAAAGCCGGACAGTCTCTCCCCGCTGAATAGTCCCGGAAGTGGGTTCCAGCTCTCCGGCAATCAGTTTCAGCACCGTACTTTTCCCGCTGCCGTTTGGGCCTGCGAGTCCCACAATTTCACCTGGTTTCAGCAGTAAATTCAGTGAATGGATAAAGGGCTGGTCATCATAAGAATAGCTGACATGTTGAAGTTCCACTACTTTTTTCCCCAGCCGGTGGGTGAGTACCGGCAGTTCAAGATCCGTCTCACGGTTTTTTACCAGCGATTCCTCCAGCTGTTCAAAGCGCCCAATTCTGGCTTTTTGCTTGGTGGACCGTGCACGGGCTCCCCTGCGGATCCAGGCTAATTCCTGGCGATACAGGGTTTGGTGGCGCCTTTCTGTAGCGGCTTCCCTGGACATCATTTCTGCCTTTTCTGTCAGATACTCCTGATAACTGCCGCTGAACTGCGTCAACACACCTTCTTCCAACTCAGCGATGGTGTTCACAACACGATCCAAAAAATACCGATCGTGGGTTACCATCATCAATGCTCCTTTACGCTGCTGCAGATACGTTTCCAGCCACCGTATCATATCGAGATCCAGATGGTTGGTGGGTTCGTCCAGTATCAGCAAATCAGCCGGCCGGATAAGGGCACCGGCCAGAGCGATTCGCCTGCGCTGACCGCCGGAAAGTGTATCCACCGAAGTGTGGAAGTTGTCCAGCCCCAACCGTGTTAGAATCATTTTCGCCTGGATTTCCATGTTCCACCCATTGCGCGCATCCATCTCCTGTTGAAGCCGCAGCAGTTTATCCTGTAATAAGTCATCTCCGGAATCCTGTTGCATCCGGATAACTGTCTGTTCATAGTGAAGCAAGAGCCTGCACAGTTCATCCCCGCCCTGGAGGGCGGCTTCCAGTACAGTCAACCCGGCCGGAATGGCCGGATCCTGCTCCACCATACTGCTGATCACGGAAGGGTGACAGATCACTTCACCTGATTCAGGCAGGGTATCACCGGCGATGATACGCATGAGAGTCGTTTTACCCGTGCCGTTCACACCGATAAGGCCCAGTTTGGTCTCGTCCGTTAAATGAAGGGTCACCCCGTCCAAAAGGAGATTCATCCCGTAATGGTGGGTGACCTGATGAAGGCTGATGAGATTCATATGCATTCCTCTTCCACATCGATCCGCATGGTGTTTTCCAAATCTTCCCATTTCATGCCACGCTGGGACAGTTGTTTCATTAAGACGGTTTTCATCAGCTGACAGGACTGGTCACGACAGCACGACGTGATCAGAGTGATGTGCGTCACCTGCTGTTCTACCGGCAGAACAGTCGATAAATCATCTGGCCTTTGTCGTTCTTCCAGCACCTTTAGAACCTGACGCACGGTCCCTGTATTACCGTCCACCAGTTCGGTCCCTGTACCCACTGCCTGCTGCCACTGGGGGCTGATCAACACATAATGGGTGCAACCCAGCACCAGTCGATGAATCTGCCTGTGACGGTGAGGCGCAAGCAGTTCTTTCAGTTTTTCCCCTACAGCATCAGATTCAGGTCCTTCATTTTCAATGATCTCCACCAATCCGGGGCAGGGCAGGGGGATCACTTCATGCTGTCCTTTTGTCTGCCGGAACAGGGCACCGAACTTTTCTTCCCGTAGAGTAAGAGGCGTGGCCGCCACCAGGACAGTCTGATGCGTCTGGCTGGCGACTGCCGGTTTCAGTGCTGGTTCCATCCCAACGACAGGGATGGTCAACAACTTCCGCAGATCCACCACAGCTGCACTGGTAGCAGTGTTGCAGGCAACCAGCAGCAGCTTGGCTCCTTTTTTCACCAGGAAGTCTGCGACCACCAGTGCCCGCTGCCGGACTTCCTCGCTCTTTTTTTCACCATATGGGGCATACCGGGCGTCGGCAAAATAATAATAATGACCCCCTGGGCGGACGGCTGCCAGATCAGCTAACACACTGAGCCCCCCCAGCCCTGAATCCAGGATGCCAATCGGCTGAAAAAGGGTGGACTTTACCCCTGCCATCGGCTTTCCAGCTCCTCTTTCAGCTTTTCAAAACCGGGCTTACCCAGCAAGGCGAACATATTGACCTTGTATGCCTCTACTCCAGGCTGATTAAACGGATTAACACCCAGCAGGTAGCCGCTGACAGCGCAGGCTTTCATGTAAAAATAGAACAAATGACCAACCCAGTAAGCATTCTTTTCCGGAATGGTCAGCTGCAGTACCGGCACGCCTCCATCAGTGTGAGCCATGGAAGTTCCTTCCATCGCTTTCTGGTTAACCAGGGACAAGGGCTTCCCTGCCAGATAATCCAGTCCGTCAGCATCATCACCCGTATCCGGTACCCGCATGTCCTGTCTGGGCTTTTCTGTCTGCACAACTGTTTCAAACAGATTACGCAGCCCTTCCTGAACATACTGGCCCATGGAGTGCAGATCCGTGGTCAGCATAAGTGAGGCTGGGAAAATCCCTTTGCCGTCTTTTCCTTCGCTCTCAGCAAAAAGCTGTTTCCACCATTCAGCCAGATATTGGAAAGCCGGATCGTAGCTGACGAATATTTCAGTGGTTTTTCCTTTTCGGGACAACAGGTTACGCAGCCCGGCATACCGATAACACAGGTTTTCTTCCGGGGAAAGCTCGCGATAGAGTGTCTGGGCATCCCGTGCCCCCCGAAGCATTTCCTCCACATCGATCCCTGCGATGGCGATGGGAAGAAGGCCCACAGGAGTGAGTACCGAATACCTCCCTCCGATGTCGTCAGGAATGACAAAGGTCTCGTATCCTTCTGCATCAGCCAGCGTTTTAAGAGCGCCCCGCGCTGCATCGGTGGTGACCACAATGCGTTCTCTGGCCCCTTCTTTTCCATAGGTTTCTTCCATGAAAGCCTTGATCAATCGAAAGGCAATGGCTGGTTCAGTGGTGGTTCCCGACTTGGAAATGACATTGACCACCACTTCTTTTCCTTTCAGATAGGTCATCAAGCCTGTCAGATAATCACTGTCGAGGTGGTGACCGGCGAAGAGGATCTCCGGACTGCCTTTTTTGACAGGCGAAAAAGGTGGAGTCAACAGTTCAATGGCTGCCCTTGCTCCAAGGTAAGATCCGCCGATCCCAATCACCACCAGCACCTCCGCCTGCTGACGCAGTCGATCCGCCACCTGACGGATGCGACTCATATCTGAATCAGCCATCTCGGAAGGCCACTCCAGCCAGCCCAGGAACTCATCTCCTGGTCCGCTCTGTTCCTCCAGCATGTTTTCGACAGCCTCCATTAATGCTGTCATTTCTTCCAATTCATGCTTTTTGATGAAGGGTTTCGTTAAACTTTCATCAAAAGTTAGTGTATTCATTCTTTTCACTCCTTATATATTATCTTCAAGTTATGCTTCCACACGGTTTTCCAGGGTGCCGATTCCTTCAATGATGCAGGTGACCGTATCCCCCGCTTGCAGATAACGGGGTGGGGTGAAGCCCATCCCCACTCCTGCAGGCGTCCCCGTAGCGATCATATCACCGGGTTTTAATGTGAAGCCGCGTGACAGGTCACTGACAATATAGGGCAGATCAAATATTAAGTTTCTTGTATTGGAGGATTGTCGGATTTCCCCATTCACAGCACAGCTGAGATCCAATTCCGGCGGATCGCTGAACAAACTGCGGTGTGCCAGAACCGGTCCCATGGCCGTGAAGGTGTCCAGGCTCTTCCCCTTTATCCACTGGGTATGCCGGTGCTGAAGATTCCGGGCAGTTATGTCATTCATAATCGTATACCCGAATATGTGGTCAAAGGCATCAGCCGCCTGAATGTTGGTGCCGCCTTTCCCAATCACCGCCACCAGCTCCACTTCATAGTCAATGGCATCCGTTACACCGGGATGGCTGCTGATCTGTGCTCCGGGACCAATGATTTCAGCAGCCATTTTACCAAAATAGACCGGCGCTTCCGGCACCTGCTGCTGTTTGGCAAAACTCTCTTTCAATTCTGCGGCATGATCCTTGTAATTCAGTCCCAGGCAAATCACATTGCGAACAGGATGGGGAATCGGTGCCAGCAGCTTTGCTTCCAACAGAGAGATAGTGCCGCTGCCAGGCTTTTCCTGGGCTCCCTTAAGTTCTTTGATCAGGCTTTCGTCATCCTGCTGCACCAACGCCAAAACAGATAGTGGTGCTTTTTCACCCAGCACCGCCTTCAGGGGTAATGCTTTCTGGTCGTTCTTTACCAGCAGGGCAGGCATTATTTCTCCATGCCAATAAATCGTGATCAGTTCCATAAGACGCCTCCTTTGATTCTTCCTCTCATTTATCGATGCAGCCCAAGAATCAGGCTCGCCATATTAAAATACACAATTAGAGCCATGGCATCCACAATCGTTGTGATCAGCGGCCCGGCCATGATCGCAGGGTCAACTTTCATTTTCTTGGCAATAATGGGCATCAGGCCACCGAATAATTTCGCCAGCATCACCGTCATGGACAGGGTAAACGAAACAGTAACGGCCACGAGAAACGAAGTTTCTACAATCAGCAGCATCCGCACCAGGTTGACGAGGCCCAGCATCAATCCTACCAGGATGCTGATACGGAACTCCTTCCACAGTACTCTCAGGTAATCATCCAATTCGATCTCTCCCAGTGCGATCCCACGAATCACCAAAGTGGATGACTGGTTGCCGGCGTTTCCGGCGGTATCCATCAGCATGGGAATGGCGGCTGCCAGTACCACCACTGCCTGAAGAACATCTTCATACCGGCTGATGATACTGCCGGTAAACGTGGCGGAAATCATCAGAATCAGGAGCCACGGAATGCGTTTTTGGGCCATCGATAAAATACCGGCATCCAGGTACTCCTGCTCATCCGGAAGCAGCGCAGCCATTTTCTCAAAGTCCTCGGTATTTTCCTGTTCAATAACGTCCACAATATCATCAATGGTGATGATTCCCACCAAACGCCCTTCCCGGTCCACTACTGGAAGGGTCATCAGATCATATTTTTTAAAGATCTCCGCAACTTCCTCCTGGTCATCCCAAGTGGTGGCAGCGATCAGGTCTTCGTCCATAATATCGCCAATCGCCACGTCGGGTTCTGACAACACCAGTTTTCGCAGGGAAATGATGCCTTCAAGCTTCCGCGTCTCATCCAGCACATAACAGGTATAGATTGTCTCCTTATCCACGCCGGTGATCTTAATATGCTGAAGTGCTTCTGCCACCGACATCTCCTTTTTCAGATCAATGTATTCAATGGTCATCAAACTGCCGGCGGAATCCTCAGGGTAGTTGAGAAACTGGTTGATCATTGCTCTTTCTTCTTCAGTGACATTTAAAAGAATCCGCTTGACCATATTGGCGGGCAGTTCTTCCAGCAAGTCGATTTTATCGTCAAAATTCAGTTCTTCTATGATATTCTTCAGCTGGTGGTCGTGGAGCGCATCCATAATACTCCGCTGTTCGGGCGCCGGCAGGTGAGAGAAGACTTCCGCAGCCAGATCCTTGGGCAGCAGCCGGAACACGAGTATCGTGTTCTGCGGATCTTCTTCCGCCATTTCCTCCATGGCTTCCGCGATATCCACAGGCCTGGTATCAACGAGCAACTCCCGCAGTTTGGCAAATCGCCTTTCTTGCATCAACCGGACAATCGCATCATACAGATGTTTCATTTCTTCATTCATAGTGTCACCTCACGATTCTCAGGTGACGCACCGCCTGGGAGGACGGGTGTCATCCTGACTGATTATTGTCATGTTGTGCTGTTGACTGTGACTGTCAGATCCTGAATTCATCCGTTTCCACCTCCCTTTCAAAAAATAAACAGATGTTCCTAAAAGTTGATTAAATCCCTCCGCATGTTTACGTTTAGTACCAGTCCGATGGCAATGAAGTTGGTAAGCATAAAGGTTCCGCCATGACTGATAAAGGGAAGTGGTTTTCCGGTAACAGGAAAAAGCCCAATGGTCATGCCAATATTGATAATAATGTGAGAGGCCAGCATGAAGACCACTCCTATGACAAGAAACATGCCAAAATCATCTCGGGCATTCATGGCAATTTTAATACACTTCACCAGTAAGATGAAAAAAAGAGCCATCAAAAAGGCAGTTCCAATAAATCCCAGTTCTTCGGCAATCACAGAAAAGATAAAATCCGTATGACGCTCCGGCAGAAATCCATACTGACTCTGAGTCCCCTGGTACAGCCCCTGCCCCCACATCATTCCGGATCCCACAGCCCTTTTTGACTGAATAATTTGGTATCCGGCTCCCATGGGGTCCATCTCCGGATTCAGGAAAATGAGAACCCGTGATTTCTGGTAGTCCTCCAAATAATGCCAAAATACTGGCAGTGTCACCAGCCCCATCATCAGCGCGGCAAAAAGATATCGATACTGAAGACCCGCCATATAAAGAATGCCTACGGTAAAAGCCAGGATAATGATGGTCGTACCCAGGTCCGGCTGCATCATGATCAGTCCCATAGGCAGTGCCATGAAGAGACCGATTTTAATGAGTGTAGCCGGACTGTCAAGAAAATCCTTATGCTCTTCAGCAATTTTTGCAAGACAGATGATGAGGCCCAGTTTTACGAAGTCAGCCGGCTGAAATCCACGTCCGCCAATCCGAATCCATCGATTGGCGCCCCATTCTTCAGCGCCGGTCCCTGCAAACAGCACCCAAATCAATAGAAGAATACTGATGACATAGATGGGAAGTGCCAACCGTTTGATGGTTTTATAGTCGATAGCGACAGTCGCGGCCATAGCGACCAGCCCCACCAGAATTGATCGAATTTGACTTTGCACAAAGGTGCCGACACCAAGACGGTGATTTAAGGCAGCACTGGAGATCGCAACCACCCCATAGATGC
Organism: Bacillota bacterium; assembly: GCA_033549305.1. Lineage (GTDB taxonomy): Bacteria > Bacillota > Clostridia > Peptostreptococcales > Tindalliaceae > Anoxynatronum. Next base: position 23,943 of record JAWSUV010000018.1, read on the forward strand.
AGAGTACGATGACCAATACAATCAGGCCGAAATCGATTTTCTTTACCAGTTTCATATCCGGTTTCATGGTTTCAACTCCTGAAGGGTTGATGGTTCCGATGAGTTCCATCGTAACCTGCATTCAGTTTATATCAGTTAGAGGCTTATTGCAATCAGTAACAGCGCTTGGAGAACACGGCTTTCCGCAGAATCAACAAAGCCGCAGTCCCATGTGAGAAATGGCGGCAGCCATTGTTTCCGCTAGTCTTCGATACCCAGGCGTTCTTTGATAAAGGCAACATTCATCATACCCTCCACCCGGTGTTTTATCAATCCTTCTTCATCGATGAAAATGCTGGTTGGAGTGGCACGTACCCGGTACTCCACGGCAGCAAAATTGTCGTGGGTATCAAACAGCACCGGAAAGGAATATCCATTCTCGTCCATGTATTCCTCCACCAGCTGCTGAGAGTCACGCAGATTGATGGAAAGAATCGTTACATTTTCGTCTCCGTATTCATCCATAAAAGCCTGGAATTCCTGCTTTTCCGCCAGACAGGGTCCGCAGCTCATTTGCCAGAAGTTTACGATCACCTGCTGACCCCGCAGGTCTTCCAGACAAATCTGGTTTCCTTCCAAGTCATACAGGGTGAAATCCGGTGCTACATTTCCCTGAAAGATCCCTACCCTTGGCGCTTCTGTTGGGGTTTCACCAGCCGTTTCTAATGGTGTTTCCTCCAATTCCATCGTTTCAGCTTCCGGTTCCTCCGAAACCACCGGTGCTTCCGATTCCGGCCCGCTGCATCCCTGCAGGGCGAGAACAATAAAAAGCAAAAACACGAGTATCAGTATCACAGATTTTTTCATTATCTACACTCCTTATTTTTATGTCTTATACGGCTGGAAATCCCAGGGACATGAGCCAGAAGGTGAGATCAGCCATTTTATCGAAGAAAATGCCCAGTCCCAAAAGAACCAGAAGAAAGCCACCTGCTTTGCTGACACCAGCCAGTGCCCGGTTAAACCGGCCGATAAACCTGTAAAACCATTTCAGGAACAGTGCGGTCAGAACAAAGGGAATACCCAGTCCCAGGGAATAAAACCCTAACAGCATGACACCCTGCATCATGGTCTCTGACATGCCGGCATACAGGAGGATCCCCGCCAGTACAGATCCAATACAGGGGGTCCAACCGGCAGCAAAAGCCACACCCATCAGAAAAGCGCTGAGAGAACCGCCCCCGACTTTCGGAACGGGTATGCGGAAATTTCTTCCCAATTTCTCCATGGGAATCACTCCCAGCAGGTAGAGTCCGAAGAAAATGATAAAGGCTCCGGCAATCCGGTTTAAAAAGTGAACATAGCGGTATAAAAACTGCCCCACAGCACTGGCTGTTGCTCCCAGTGCAATAAAAATGAGTGAGAATCCAAGGACGAAAAAAAAAGATCTCAGCACCATCAGTCCTGTTTTAGGTTCCTGGCTATCAGCATCGTCAATCCCGGCACTGATGTAACCAATATACCCAGGGACCATGGGCAATATACAAGGGGATAAAAATGAAAGCCCCCCAGCAGCAAGGGCAACTGCCCATGAAATATCTGCCACTGTCACCACTCCTTTTGTTCGCAATTTCTTGATTCTAGCGGCACGTTTTTCCCAGGTTCGGCGTTTTCCATCAAGGGAAGGGTGTGCGGTCTAATAAACCGCCTCTGAAATGAAAATCTTTCAGAGGCGGTCCGCTGATCTCATCAAGAGATACTATTTACCGAGTTTGTCCATTTGCCGCACCGGTCACCCCAGCGAGCCACAATTTTTTTATCAAGACGCACTTCGATCACTTCACAGTGGTTCGGACAGTCTTCACATTCGAAAGTGCCTGGTGTGAATTCCAGATCTGCCGCTTCAAATCCCCGAAACTGAGATGCCCTGCCGCTGGCACGCACCTCGTCTCTGGCTAGAATAGCTGATCCCAAAGCTCCCATAGTGTTATAGTGCTCCGGAATCATCACTTCATGATTGATTTCCTTTTCAAAAGCAGCTTTGATCCCCTTATTGGCAGCCACTCCACCCTGAAAGACAAAAGGAGGCTCCAGTTTTTTCCCCCTGCCCAAATTATTTATATAATTGCGTACTAATGCTTCACAGAGGCCTTTAATGATTTCTGCCTTCGAATACCCAAACTGCTGCTTCGCGATCATATCCGACTCTGCAAAAACCGTACACCTGCCTGCAATCCGCACATCGCGATCAGCTGCCAATGCCTTGTCTCCGAAGGCTTCTATGGGAATGCCCAGTCGTTCTGCCTGGTGATCCAAAAAAGAGCCGGTGCCTGCTGCACAAACTGTATTCATGGCGAAATCGGTGACCATCTGGTTCTCCACCACAATAATCTTTGAATCCTGACCGCCAATCTCAAAGATAGTTTTCACATCCGGCACAAATTGAATGGTGGCAGTGGCATGGGCAGTGATTTCATTCTTAATCACATCAGCACCGATCATCACTCCTACCAACTGCCTGCCGCTGCCGGTTATGCCGACTCCCCGCATGACGGCTCCTCCAGGAAATTCAGCTTTCAGTTTTCTTAATCCCGTCTTAACGGTTTCAAGCGGCTGCCCGTTGGTCCGAATATACTGACTGGAGATCACGTTTAGCTCAACGTCCACCAGCACGATGTTGGTACTGACGGATCCCACATCCACACCCAAAAAAAGCTCATACAAAAGTTTCATCCTCCTATAATCAATGATTCGTCAGATAGCATTATCCCGCTGTGGAAAAACGCCCGGCAGTTTTATTCGCCTGTTGGCATAACAGCCGTTTTTTTTCCTGATGTTTCCCTTTCACCAAGTCCAGAAATGCTTCAACGCGTGTCTGATTGTTAGCAATTCCTGTCTGCTCATCAAGAGAAATGGTAAGCACCGGAATGCCATGGTCTTGGTAAATTTTGGGTATGATGCTCTGGGAAACCAATTCCGGCAGGCATCCGAAAGGCATCAGATGTACAACGCCGTCAAATCCCCGCTCGCTGTAATCCACAATCTGTCCCACACTCTGTTTGGCATGGCCGCCAATTAAAATGGGAATGTAAGGCTCACCCTTTTTTAGCACTTTTTTCTCATGGCTCCAGTTCATCCACTTCGGCAGCATGTTATACGTCACCCACTGTGACAGATACTGGGATCGTTCCACTTCCGCACCAAGACTGTTAAGCAGCTGCTCCATTTTCATGTTGATGGAATCTTCCATCACCACATAAATTTCTCCAACAATGCCAATGCGGATCCGATCGCTTTCCATTACCGGATTCAACTGGATGGCAGCCAGCAACTCTTTGCCTTTTTCGTAAGCCCTGTGTAATGCTCTTCGGGAGTACGCCTGATCGAAAAGTGTCTGGATATGCTCCCACACCCGGGTGGTTTCACCCCGGTTAACCTCGTAAGCCCGAATTCGCTGGACTTTCATTTCGAGGCGATCCAGTTTACCGATCATGTCATAAATCATCCATAGAGCATGCAGGACCTTATGAAGAGGTGTGTTCCCTTTTAAGCGTTTCATGTTTTCAAAAAAGGTCTTGCGATCACGAAACATGGAATCAAACACGATAAAATCCACAAAGTATCCTTCTGATTCCAGGATCCGCCGATGGACTCGTTCGTAGAATCCGGCACGGCAGGGTCCATGTCCACCGGACGTGACAATCACTTCCGCTCCCCGCTGAATGGCCTCGAAATAACTGCCCATGATCACCTTCAGTGGAAAACAGGCAAATTCAGGGCTGTATTTCACACCCAGATTGATGGTATGCTGCGTGGGCTTGGGAGGCATAATAACCTCATGTCCCAGCATTTCCAGCAGCTTTTTATAGACAACCGTCGTCCCCATATAAGGAAAGGAAACTTTCATTTTATGCACCTCTTCGAACATTGATGTGCTTCTTGCGCCGCAACATATCCACAAACGCTTCGATCCGTGTCTGCAGGTGATTTTCACCGGAGTGTTCGTCAATCCTGACAGTCATAAAAGGTTTGTTGTATTTGACCGTATCCAGTTCCAGGAGCTTTCCCAGCATGGAATCAGGTCCGCAGCCAAATGCGGTGACATGGATAAGCCCGTCGATGTCAGGCTGCTGATAAAAATGGTACCCGGCTGCGAATAATTTGTCGCTGAATGTCCAGAACATGGTTTTAGGCATCCCTCTTAAATTTTCCCGCAGCACGCCATCCTGGATCATTTCGAATGTTTTCACATTGGCGCCCATATCCCGGAGCTTGGGAAGAATGTCAAGGCTAATCATTGAATCATACAGATTATACACATATCCCAGCACCCCGAGGGTAATTTCCTGCGGGTGTGTCTTTGTCACCGGAGCCGGCACTTCTGCAGGAAGGGTTCGGGTTCCCATGGCAAAAGCGGTAGCATCGGGGATTTCATATCCCTTCAGGCTCCAGCGCCTAAACTCCTGCCATACCAACTCAGCCTTTTTCAGTGCCCGCCGGTTGTCTGCACGGCTGATCTCCAGTTTTTCTTCCATGATCCGATATTGTTTTACCGAAGTTGCCAGGTCTTCTGTAGAGCTTTCGATGGAAGGAATCAGCAGCCGGGACGCCATGTGCGGGAAGGAATGACGGATCATATCCGGCAATCCCATGAACTTAGGGCAAAAGAACTGGCCTTTCTGGATCGAGACAAAACGCGGAACAAAAATCCAGTCGGCACCCATGTCCATTAATTTCAATACGTGACCCAGATACACCTTGATTGGGACACATATTTCCGGTACGGAAGCTTTTACGCCCAGGTTCATAATCTCCTTGTTTGTGTTCGGCGAAATGAGCACCTCAATACCCAGTTCTTCAAAATAGGTTTTCCAGAACGGATAATAATAATGGTACAACAAAGCCCTTGGAATACCCACCTTCATTGGTGTAACCTCCCTGTCATGCGATCCGTCGGTTAAACGGTTTCAATACATTATAACGCTTTATTGTCATTGTGCCAATCAATAGATTATTACCCCATTATCAGGAATGTACACCAGGGTAAGTGTCCCCGTTCTCCTAGTCTTCAAATGCCGACTGGCGACGAGCTAAGGGTAGATTGTCCCAAACGGCTAAGCTGCGTTCAAGAGAATTTTCAGCTCGACGGCGACTTTCTTCCGTTATCAGATGATACGCTTCCGGTGATTCAAGGGCTTCAATTAAAGGGACAATTTCGTAGACCATCCCGCCATCCCGCCCATACCGGTGAACCCATGTAGGTTGATAGCTGACATTTTCGATTATCGTTACTTGATGATCCGGATCTCTGATCAAATTAACAAATAGGATGACCCCATCTTCCGATTCATGATGACGCAATATTTCAAAGCGCTGGTTGGAAAGAAAGTTTCCCAGAGAATAAACCACCCAGGATGGCGTTGATTCCGGATCACGCTGAATGCTTCTCACAGGCTGCAGAACATGAGGATGAGATCCCAGTATCAGATCAGCCCCGGCTGCAGCCAATGCGTTGGCAATGCGCGCCTGCCAAGGGTTTTGACGCTGCTGATATTCTTCCCCCCAGTGGATCAATACAACCGTGACATCAGCGCCCGCCTCTTTCATGGCTGCAATCTGCTCTTTCACAGGCACCAGATCCGCTTCCAGGGTATGATAATCAAAGGAGTTTATCAGGCCTTCCAGATCCCGGGGAATCACCAGGGCATTGAGGGTACGTCTGCCGTAAGCCCTGGGTGTTTCGTACGAGACGGCTGTTACTCCCAGGGTAATCCCATTTTCAGTAAACAGATGCCAATATGGTTCCTCCTGTGAATCTCTGGTGCCAATAGCTGTCAACCCCTGCTGTTTCAGAACCTCCAACGTTCTGAAAAATCCCTCGCTACCAGTGTCGATGGTATGGTTGTTCACCGTTGAAACAGCTGTAAAACCAGCCTCCTTCAATGCTTCTCCAAAGGCGTCCGGGGTATTGAATCGGGGGAAACTTGAGTAGCCTCTCTCCGCCCCACCAAAAGTGGTTTCCAGGTTCCCCAGAACAATATCTGCCTCCTGAAGCCAGGGACGGACAAAATCAAAGTTGTTGTGGAAATCATAGCTGCCGTCAGACTGCTGCTGGGCGCGAATTTGAGGACCATGAACCATCAGGTCGCCCACCACTGCCAGCCGCAGTCTTTCTGGTTTCTTCGGCGTCATGCCTGCGGGCTCACTTGATTCGGTGTCTGCCTGTACAGTCTCTGAATGTTGATAGGAATCCTCCGAAGCATCCACCGGATCAGGAAATACTGCGTCACAGCCAGCCGATAATTGCAGCAAAAGCAGCATGATGATTAACAGCCAATACCTGCTTCCTGCTTGCTTTCCTGCCTTCATCACGTTGCCCCTTCCATTGGATAATCTTATAACTGCCAGGATTATCTTCCTGTTCATTCTTCAGGATTGCTGAGTACGCAGATCCCGGATCATCACTGATACGATAGCCTGGCTTCGCCGAAGCAATGCAAGCAGTTCCTGCCAGGAGTCGGTTTCCAGAAAATCTTTTGCCCGTTTCCCAATCTGGCGCTGCAGCATCTGAGCATCCTTCACCATATCCTTATCCACCTGTTGCAACTGATTGACAGCCGCCTTACGCAGCCGGTGCAGCATCCACTCGCGGCGTCTGTCGGGCAGAGAGAACAGCCACCGGGCAGTTTGCCAGGCAGCAGCACCTGCAGCGAGTGTAATCAGGAAGCCTGGGAGGATGGAACGATTCCTGCCGCGACCTGGGCTCAACGCTTTTAAGCCACTGCTGATTTCTTTTGGAGAGAGCCCATGCTCACCTGATCCTGCCACCATTCCCAGGGGAACCCAGAGGCCGACGACACCGGCCAACGTCTGCCGAAAGACCTTATGGCCCAGCGTGCGCTGCGGCATTGCAGGAAGATAAGCATTTTCCGACTCATACATCAGGCGTACCTGGTCAAGATGCTCCTGGCGAATGGCCAGTTTTTTTGCTGTACGAATCAGAAATGCCGTCTCCTCATCACCTTCATAATGATCAGCCATCAGCATTCCATATAAATCCTCCAGCAGTGTAAACCGCAGTAGATTTCGTTCTTCCTCCCCCTGGGCTTCCATCAATATGCTGCAGAGAGTTCCGGCTTCAGCGTCCGGAGACAGCATGAATTCCAGCACCGCCCGCCGATCTCTTTCCTTCAGGTTTAATTCCTGCATAGCCCTGTAAAAAGCAACCACGACTGCGGATTCCGGATGAGGTGTTGCCGTCAGCATCAGGCTTAATATTTTGGCATAAGCCAAACGAATCTCCTGCGGCATTTTTCCAGGTTCTCGATTCTTTTTCATCTTTTTGCACATCCCCTCATATTAACCATGGCTCTCACGATTACGGCCGCTATTTCAACGCAATGGCAACGGTTCATCTCATTGAGTATCTCATCCATATTGTACCCCATTCTGATGAAAAGCACAAAAGAAATCCCCGATGTCCAACAGCCTCCGGCAGCAGCGAATGGCTGTGTCGGAGGCTGTTTTTCGGAAGTAAGGTTACATCTGATGGCTGCGTGATTGTTATCCTTTAATGACCGCTTTACCGGTGAGCCGGTCAATGATTTTAATCAGGTCCAGTTGCTCCCTGATGACAAAATCGATGTCTTTATAAGCCATAGGGGCTTCTTCTGCCACATCTTTCATTTGTCGTTTGCCAAGTATCATATCCCGCTGCTCAAGTTCTGTCAGAACTGATGCTGGCGAATACTGATGGAGCGCCTGTTTTCGGCTCATCGCACGTCCTGCCCCATGGGAACAGGACAGAAAGGCTTTCGGATTACCCCGGCCTTCCACCACATAGGAGCTGCGGCCCATGGCGCCGGGTATCAACCCTTTTTCTCCCTTCCCTGCTTTAATGGCACCCTTCCGATGAACCCAGACCCATTCACCTTCATGGCGTTCCCGGTTGGCATCATTATGGTGAACGTCTGATCTTTCCAGCACTTCAATCTGTGGTATGGTTTTGGCTAAAACACGTAACGCTGCTTCCAGTATCTTTTCTCTGTTCTCCCTGGCAAACTGCCGAGCCAATTGCATCCAATGAATATAGGACAGGCCCTCCCGGCTGTCTTCCGGCAGATAGTCCAGGGCAAACCTCTTTGGCACTGAATTCTGCCAATTCTTTCGGTTATTTCGAGCCACGTTATTGAAATAACGTGCAATCTGGTACCCAAAATTCCTGGAACCG
>JAWSUV010000019.1:0-31677 GCA_033549305.1 Bacillota bacterium
TTGACAGGGTGTTATATAGCAGTGTAAATATGGAGGTTTTTCAACAGACCCTACTTAATGATTGAAGCTAGTGCAAAAATGGTTATTATGTGCGATAATTGATCAACAAAATAGAGTTCCACTTCATTTTTCTTGCTTACTATTTGCTTGTTGGACAACACAAACTTTAATGAATCAATAAAAAAATGCACTATCGAAGCCCCTAAAAAGTACCACAATATAAGCTGTGACCAAATTGGAATCGCAAACACGATAATTGCTATCGTATAAATGCCACAGTGCTTGACAATTCCGCTAAATTCAGTTCTCTTTTCATTTGCTAATTCTGTTTAAGCTGACTCAAAATGACCGATTGCTGACGGTCTTGCCTGTCCAAAAATTGCCGGATATAATGACCATAACTATTCTTGAGAAAGGAAAGACGCCCCTGTTTAGCAGACTGCTTCCGACAGCAGTCTCAGGGACGTCCAACACAACTGATATGGTCATTCTATCAGAATATGAGCTGGATGAAAACCCTGAAACCGGTGTTTTTTGTTAGGAGTTTGGAGCCATTTTTCTGTCCCTGCTGCCATTCCTCAGAAAGAAAAGTCATTGGAAGCCGAAATCGGAAGGTCCTCGAGACCGATGAAGCCAGCGGAAACCTACAAGAGAAGGTGCTGCGCATTCGCCGGCTCTAGTGTAAAACTTGTCTGAAGATCCATCACGAACTGCCGGACCGGTTAATCCCCTACAAACTTCACGCAGCGGCAATCATTGAGATCGCCCTGGATGAAATCGAAGTCCCAGTGGAAAACTCCACCATCCGGCGTTGGAAGGTCTGGTTTGAAGGCATTACCTGCCACCTGCTGGGTGCCCTTCACACCATGGAACGGGATACCATGGAAAAGACTCCCTTCATCGGAACTGCACTCCAACGGTTCCGAAAGCATGTTGGCAGTGCCCCTGGCTGGCTGGGCATCCGCCGCCACTTCAGTGTCCTCTTCCTCAAAGACCATCTCCTCCCCGGAGACCTGGTCAAAATAATCCTCCAGCTTCGACACAATCACCTCTTTGTCCACACCAAAAGAAAGCTCCGATTTATAGGAATCATAAATGAGCTCCAGGCAGTCCACATAGGTTTGCTTGTGTTTGCTGGTGAGGGGTGTGAAGAAGTTGGCTGGGATGATGGTGAAGAGGTTGATGGGGGTCACCTCCGAAATTCAATCCATCAGGTGTTGATTGTGTATCTTCCTGAATTGTTCGCTGGCAATCTTACGGTATTTTGCATAGGTTTTTCAGAAATACTGCCTCTGGATCTCATCAGCATCTGGAGAAACCATCTGGGAGCTGCGTCGTTTTTTCTGAGTACATCATCATGGACACGGTCTTGCACCTGATGATTTTCATATCCGGTGCACCCTGTCGGTGTCCCCTCCATAAAGCTGATCCATGGCTTTCAAAAAGTCTCCCCACTTTGGATTATTACACAATTCATTTTCTGTTACCTGATAATGATACTTGTATAAGTTCCGCAAAGCTTTGGGCTCGCCATCATTTATTTTGTACAAATAATAGATCAACTCATAGATCTGAGACGAAGGTTACATTACCTCCGTCCCGTATACGCCGTCCCGTATATGCGTCCAAGCTCTAAGATGGAAAATCCAGTTGTTGCCAACCTGATCTGGCCGCTCCCATCAGGGCCACCTTGGGGTTCAGAATCACATGAAGCGGCATTTTTTTCATGGTGTCTGTAAACCGTCCTTTCTCCTGGAAACCTTTCAGAAATCCTGGCTCCCTCAGTAAAGGCAAAATGCGGGGCGGAATTCCGCCGCCGATGTAAACGCCGCCGGTGGCCAGCACTTTAAGTGCCAGGTTGCCCGCCTCAGCTCCCAGAATGCTGACGAAGAGACGCAAGGCTTCCCTGCATACAGGACACCCACCGTCTTTCATCCCTTCCCTGATGATCACTGGAGTTGCATCTGTTGCTGCGTTAACTTCTTTCCAAACGTCATCATCTGACGGTAATCCTGCGGTTTGCGCCGCAAAGCGGTACACATTGGGAACACCGATTCCTGCACAGATCCGTTCATAGCTGACATGATCGTACTGCTTCTGTAAGAAGCGGAGCAGGGCCATTTCTTTTTCATTACGGGGCGCAAAGTCTGTATGACCGCCTTCCGAAGGATGTGTATGATATGCTCCCGCAGCCCAGGTAAGGTAAGCTTCTCCCAGTCCGGTTCCCGGAGCAATCACTGCCATGGGACCTGTTGGTTCTGCCGCACCTGCGTTGAGGGTTAATACATCTTCTTCTTCAAGAACAGGTACGGCCCCGGCAAAAGCCACCAGGTCGTTCAAGAGAGTTATCGATTGAAAGTTCAGCGCTTCCATCAGTTCTTTCGCATCTATCTGCCAGGGAAGATTGGTTACATCCACCCGACCCTTGACAATGGGCCCTGCCGCACCAATGGCGCCATGTTTCACCGGAAGGGGATGTTCTTTCAGAAAATCCCGGATCACTGCTGTAAAGTGGGGATACTCCCGATTAACGAATGACGCCTCTGCCAATGGCCTGCGCAGGCCTTCTTCCCTGGCAAAAACAGCCAGGTTGGTTTTGGTACCGCCCACATCCCCTGCCAGCATTAACACGGATTGATTCGACATGATTATTAACCTCCCTAATGTTTAATACAGTCAATCGCAGCTGTGTTATCTTTATATTGTTCAATAACATCCAACTTTCTGATAAATTGATTTGGAAGTATAAACCGACGATGTTGACAAAGATTTTTCCAGCTTACGCTGCAGCTCCAACACCGCCTCGGTAAAACGTTCATAATTCTCAGGCTGAACCACGTTTGTTTGGTTTCCTTCCACAATGAACAGTTTAGACATGGGTATGCCTCCTTATCAATGATCGTAGTTTAAAGAATGCGTTAGTCTGGGTATTTGTCACTTCCCTCGTACCCACACACCCCGCACCGGGGTGAGTTATAAAGGGGCGACAACATTTCCTCGCCGCACGCATGGTCTTGTTGACACTCGTCACAAAGAAACCCATACCCATCGTAGGCACATTCCAGGCAAATCATTGTAGCCGGCTTCCCCTCACACTCGTCGCAAACATACTGGACTGGGTGGTTTCTTGCCAAGACTGTGACTTTCTCTTTTTTCGATGGACCTACATGGTGCTCCAAAACAGAAATGGTCAGGGCTGTTGTAGAACCATAATCATATTCGTGCTCAAAGACCATGCCGGGAACAATGACATCCACCAATTTACTTGCCATACCCCTGTCTTTGATGCCCCATCCCCTGGTGGCTTCGGGGTGGCTTTCGTACCTGACACCGGCAATGTTGAATCCGCTCATGTGGCCACAGCATTCCAGCCAGATATCCCGCAAAAACTGGTCCAGGTCTTTTAGTTTTACGCCGTCTTTCACCTCTACAATCAGCCAGTACTGGGGGCTGTATTTACCAGTGATGAGCAGTACAAAATAGCCCGCCGTCTTCACGCTTTTTACACTCTCCATGTTTTTTTGACGCTCTTCGCAGGCGAGAATGTGTTTACTCATGGAAGTTTTGGTATATTCTTTCCCACAATGCCCGCATGTTCCCTTTGTTCTTTTTGCCATCCTGATCACCATCCTTTGGGTTTAATGACACGGTCAGGCCGACCATTTTCGGGGTAATGCCGTTGATCTGCATGCTTAAGGGATAACAGCCCGGTGACTCCGGTTTAATGCGTCAGTTTCTTTCAGTATAAACCCCTTTGCTCTGGAATGCCATCTTTGCAGTCAAAGATTGAGTCAGAGACATGGTCAGGTTTAATACTGACAGAGCTCTGGGTTTTGGCGGCATAGAACCATTGAATATTGGGGCACTTACCCTCAAACCATCCCGGTTGATTCACCAGCACCGATACACCTTACACTTCCTCAATCAACTCGCTGGGAATGTATTGAATCAATCGGCTTATGTCTTTTCGGCGATGATACTGGTTGAACCGTGACCAGCTTAAGAAAAGCTTGCTTTTCGCCCGGGTCATGGCCACATAAAACAGCCGCATTTCTTCATCGAATTGATTGCTTCTTATGGCAAAAGTATTGGGAAAAGTACCTTCCTGAAGTCCGGCAACAAACACCACATCAAATTCAGCGCCTTTCGCCTGATGAACGGTAATAATGGGAATGCGTGTGGTGTTGTCAACCAAACGATCCAGTTCAATATTGGACAGTGCAGTGATGCGCAGCAGTTCATGCAGCGCATCTCGATGGCTCAGGGATGGATCATCAAGATGTTGTACCAGTTGGCAAAATTCCCGAATGTTTTCCAGCCGGCCTTCCTCTTTTTGGTAGATGTTGTTGATATCCGAGATTTCGACAATGTGCTCCAGCAGCTCGTGCGGCCGAACCGCAAGTGCTCTTTCGCGAAGGTCCTTGATCGTTGCACAAATTCCCGAAAACCGTTCCAGATAATCCGCATAGCATTGCATGCGAAATTCACGCCCTGGCTGTACTTTCTCCTTCACCATTTTCAGCAGAATGTCTCTGGTTGCCCGCACATCATTCATGGCATTGTGGTCAGACTGCGTGCCGGTTTGAAACTCATCCGACAGATCTGTCAGCTTATAGCTGTTCAGTTGGGGGTAGAAGCGTCTGGCCATGTCCAGCGTATCGTCATAGGAAACATCTTTCGGCACCTTTAGCTCCAGGCGATCCATTTGGCTCCACAAAAGCTGCAGATCAAACTGCACGTTGTGGCCGACGATATGTGCGCCATCAATAAAGGCAACAAAGTCGGCTAGCACTTTTTGGCTGTCCTCACCGTGCTCCAATAAATACGCATCGCTGAAACCATGAACGTTTTCTGATAGGCCCACTTTTCCTGCAGGCTTCAGAAAGCGTTCAAAACGTTCTATTTCCTTTCCTTCATGATCCGTCCTCACTGCAGCCAGTTGAATAATCTCATCTTTTGTTGTATCGGTTCCGGTACTCTCCACGTCAAAAATGACGACATTCCCTTCATCAAGCTTTTTCAGCAACAGGCCATAGGGCTCACCCAGCTGATGTGTCTTTACATCAAGAAAGTCCGTCAGTCGAACGCCCAGCTTTGTCACCTTGCTTGAACTAAAGCGTTCAATGGTTTTGTCGCCGATCCCTGCAGTAAACCGTTTCAACACCCTCACCAGACTGGTATTGTCATAACGGTTGGTCACCAGTTTCACATATGCCAGCAAATCCTTAATCTCCTGCCTTCTGAAAAACTTATAATCATCCACCAGCATGAATTCCAGACGTTCTTCTTCCGGCAACGCTTCATTCAGCTGCTGGATATATCCGCTGATGGAGGCATTCGCCTGGTTGTTACGCGTCAACACTGCTGCCCTGGTTCTCCTGACCGGGTCGAGCCGTCTGATGCTGTCAAAAATCCATCCGGCCTCATCTTCCATTTTTTTCGTGCCTTTCAGGCTGATCTTTTCTCCCTCTTCCTCTGAATGCAGCTGAACACTCTGGTTATGGAACATCGCCACATCGTTCGTCCCAAAAGCATTCACCAGATAGGCATGGGAAGCCTTCAGCAAAGTACCCGTAGACCGGTAGTTTTCATTGAAAATGACATTCAAGGGATGGTACTTATGGGAAAAAGCATCAAAAACACTTTTCGGCTTGGATCCTCGCCACTCATAGATGGTTTGAAAATAATCCCCGCACATGAGTATCTGGCTGTTCGAGAATATCTTTTCGATCATGTCATATTCAATCTCACTGGTATCCTGCACCTCATCAATGTGAATATACCGGTAACGGCCAGCCCAGCGCTGCGCCACTGCTGCCTCTTCAAACATGCTCCCTGCATTAATCAGCAGATCGTCAAAATCCAGCCCGCCCCTTTCGCGCAGCAAATGGTCATAGCGCCTGATCAGCTTGTGCCCGTGTTCAATAAACTGGTCATACAGTTCTTGATTAAACTGGTATTTCTCATCAATGCATATCTTTTTTAGCTCTTCCAGTTTGTTGGAAGCCATGTTCTCAATGATCTGCCTGTCGTCCGCAGAACCGCCCGCCATTCGCTCCCGCTTCACACAGGAAATGCAGTTTTGCAGCGCACGCGCATTCCTGCTTTCTTGAATCAGTTCACGAATCAGCTCCCGGGTGTCCTCTTCATCAAAGATCACAAAATCCTGAGAGATATCTGTCTGTGTTTTAGCTTCTTCTTTGATCACATCATAACAAAAACTGTGAAAAGTCCGCACGGTCACATCCAGTCCGTCCCTGCCCACGATTTCGACAATTCTCTCTTTCATTTCCTTGCAGGCCCGGTTGGTAAACGTCAGGCACAGGATTTCACCGGCACCGGAACGATTCTGTGCAATGATGCCGGCCACCCTGCAGGCAATGGTATTTGTTTTTCCTGTGCCGGCAGGTGCCAGCAGCAGTATGTTCTGATCCAATTCCTGGACCACCTGGTTCTGCTTGGTGTTTAGTTCCTGTCCCATTTCTGAATCAGCCCCTTTTGGATCAGGCTGGAAGCCGGAAATACAACTGATGACCAAAGCATCACCGAGTTAATTCGGCAAGCTTCAAGATGATCCGGTCATGTGCCTTCCTGTATTTCCGCACCCGCACTAGATCTGCCTCGGTAATCTTTTCAATCCTTGTCAGATCCATGTTGTCCTTTAGATCCGCCAGCTTAACACGCATGGCGGTTCCGTTGGTCATGACTCTGTCAATAAATTCGTCGTAGGATTCACTCTCTTTCCTGGTTAACAATTCCAGTACCTGAAGCACCTCATCCGAAAACCCCTCCATCTTTAGATCTTCCAGTGATACATTCGAATCCTCCACCACATCATGGAGTATGCCACAAATCTGTTCTGTCTCTGTCTCACCTGCCAGCATCACCCGCAGCGGATGAAGGATGTAGGGCGCACCCGCTTTATCCGTCTGGCCCTGATGTGCTTTCAGCGCAATTTCAATGGCCTTTTCCAGCATCGATTCCTCTTTCGCCAATGATCTCTCATCGCGGGCTGACTCCCAAATGGTGATGGAAACTGCGTTACTTCCCAATTCGGGCAAACCCTTGTCCGCCACCAGTGTTTTGATCCGCCAGTCATCCGGACGGCCTGGTGTGCCTCCGATAAGCGGGTACATGCAATCGATGACGCTCTTTACTCTGCCAGTAGCTTTATAACACAGGTTCAGCTTATGATTACCAAAACGGAGCAAAACTGCGATTTCTTTCGCCTTAGTAGGCGCTTCACTCTGCTTCTTCACCCATTCCGCAAGAAATGGATCTGTTGCTGACAGCGGCAGGATCCCTCTTTAGACCCCTTCAAAAACCGGCTGTTTATTCAACAATCCCAGGTTGACGGTCAGCGTTTGAGAAGGATACAAGGTCAGACGCAACCCACTTACAGAGCTCTGCGTTTTGGTGGCATAAAACCACTGGATGTTGGTACGCTTGCCATCAAACCACCTCATCTTATTCACCAGCACCGAAAAACCGGGTCACAGAGATTGTCCACATCAATGGGATGGCCGCCTGGGGCAAGATTCTGCACATAAAAATGAAGGCTCACTCCATTCATCTGCCTGCCATCATAAGGAAAGATTGTTTGCGCCAGAAGATCCTTCCATGGTTTTTCGCCCCGAGTGCGAAGGTTGCCGGTTTGCCGGGAATCCACATTTCTACTGGATCACTTTCCGCTGAAGACCCTTCCATGGGTATGTGTTGCTCACCAAAATTAGAACCATCATCAATAATATCTTTCAACAGCAGCTTGAGCCAAGACATGCGCCACACCTCCCTGCCTGGTTACTTTTTGGGGAAATTTTAGCCAGATTACCATTTCGCAATAAAGCTTATATGAAACAACACTCACATTACCTCTTTTTCCAAATCAATCTGATTCACACTCACAGTAATTGTCTCATCACCATTCATCATGCTAAACTGATAATTCACCGGTTCTTGCTGATCCAAAAACTTGGGATACACTAACGAAATATCCGCACATTGATACCGGACACCATAAGCCAGCATCTGGTAAATGTCTGCCTGAGATACTCCGACGCCCCTGATCATCAGTTGATCCGGATCATCGATTAAGTACTCCATTTGAAGTTCTTTATATTTTGCATCGTAGAGACGCACCACCTTACCGCCTTTCGAAACGGTTACGTCGGGTTTCAGTCTCACTTTTTCCTGTTCATTCATCACTGCTAAATATTTCACCGGTCCCTGGCTTTGACAACTTTCGCCCTCTTGAAGCCGCTTCTTCACCCATTTGGACACATAGCACTCAAACAATTGATTTACCGGCACTAAAAAACTGAACACCATCTCTTTCCCGCGGTTGATGCTGGGACCGATGTTATAAAAAAACAGCCGTGCCATGTTAAAGACCGGCTGGTACTGAGAGTTGAGCCGGTTAAATGTCACCTGCTGCCACACATCATAAGTCAGTGTCATCACATCCACATCTTCAAACCACAACAATGCCTGATGCAGCTTCTTACGGTTTTCAGATACCTTCGTTTGTTTAATCAGCTGATTTACCACTGTTTTGAGAATTGAATTTAGGTGAATATTCTCCGTAAAATGATCAAAGCGAACCCAATGCAGATGCTTTCGGAAACTGTTTTGCTTCAATGTCACTGGAAAATCGATTTTACCCTTAATAAATGCCTGATTGCCTTGATCAACACGATACCCACGGTTCATGTCCCGCTTCAGACGAAGTAACAATTCATCCACAAAAATGCCAATGAAGACCTCCAGTAAATCATTTTTGTTTTTTCCCATCGACTGTGGATCGGGCATCTTTTTCACGCCATCAAACCCTGAAACATACAGCAACCGCAACAGCACTTCAAATGCCCGTTCATAAACTGCTTCGTCCGCTGCGTTACGAGATATTTTGGGATAAATCAACAGCCTCGTATGTTGCATTTGAACAAAGCCCACGTAATGATTCACAGTTAATTTACCGTTCGCCTGCAAGTTGACATTATTCTCGCCGAGCAGACTGCCCAGCTTAATCAAGTCTTCTGTTTGCTGAGCTGCCAATGTCAGTTTTTGGGGCGTATCTTCAAATATGCGAATAGCATCCATATCTTCTGAACGCCTACGCATAGTCCTTCTCCAGATAAATATTTCTCAGTGCAGTTTCAAAGTCTGAAATGGCTTTATCGTCTTTTGTCCGGCTCAAATGAAGCACATTCCCGTTTTTATCATAGAAAGCTTTACCCACAATGGCCACAAGGGATTCCACGTCATTATAAAAATACTCGCTCAGTAATGGCAAAATTCGGTAATACCAGGCTTGGTACAGATTATTGAGAGTCTCAATACCCATAAAATAAGCATGGCCTATCCGATGATCCCTGTCATACAACTGCTCGATCCGCCTGTTCATGGCATCCATCAGCTTGGCCACATCCACCGTGTCATTCACGAGAGGCCCCGCATTATTCAGTACATCTACACTGGGCTCAATCTCAATAAAGGTAAAACGTCGTCTTAAGGCCGTGTCAATGACTGCCAATGAACGGTCCGCTGTATTCATGGTGCCGATCAGATACATATTGGCTGGCACTGAAAACTCTTTTCTGGAATACGGAAGCACACTGCGCATTCTTCCACGCTTATCCTGTTCGATTAAAGTAATCAGCTCACCAAAAATCTTGGCAATATTCCCTCGGTTAATCTCGTCGATAATCATGTAGTAAGGTTTGATGAATTGTTTGTCTTCCAGTGTCTGCCTTTGAATACTGCTTGCTTTAATCATTTCGACAACATCAGAAACATCCATGCGGCTAAGTTTATACACCGTTTTCATGGTGAGATTTTTGTAGTCATTGTATTTGTGGATGCTAATCGGGTATTGGAGATCCCTGAACCATTCCACTTCTCGGCGATGGCCGAAATCATATTGCTCCATGTATTGATAATCTGATTTAATAACTCCCATCATGCGAATGGTTTGAGGGCTGTCATAGATCAACACCACATCACCAACGGTCATTTCATTAGCAAAGGCATTAATTGTATTGGCATTCTGTAATGGCTTACCCCCAAAATTACTCTTGTCCCCAAGTTTTTCCATAATGTCTTCAAGGGTTAACTCGCTTATATCTTCTCCCGGCAAGAACCCGATGGCAATGTGATTATCTCGAATACATTCATTAAACACACTGTTGTCCTTACGGTCTCCAAGAGATACCTTCCAAATCTCACTTTCTGCCCTGATCATTTCCACATAGCCCACATTGCTGTGACGTTTTATGAGTTCTTTTTCAGCATTCAGGCAGTGCTCTTTGAAAAGACCATTTTCCAGCCGGTATCCTACTTTTTCATCTTCATCATCATTAAGTACCGGTCGGATCCCTTCAATAAATTCTTCATAGGCATATGCCTGGTGGAAGGTTATATTTTTTATTCTCCCTTCATTTTCCGCTACCGCATATGAGCTTTTATCACTGTAGTACTTTCGCTCAAACACGTCAATGATCTGTTCCATCGCATAGGTTTTGCCAGTGCCTGGTGAGCCATATAAAATCAAATTGGGGTTAAACTGCAACAAGCTGGCCATTGGCGTGTAGATTTCATCGTCTGATATTTCACCATTCTCTGGATCGACAACTTCGTCAGGATCCTTCTTTGACATGCTGTATTTGCTCCTGCCTACAAGCAGGTTGTCGTATAATCTAACAGCACTGGACACCTGAAAATAACCCTGTTCCTGTAAAGCATCCACCAAATCTGTTAAGAAAGCTTTCTTCTTGTAAGCATCGTCATGAATTGCATAGTTGTAAAGTTCCATTATGGAATATCTCTCAGCAGGAAGGTTTTTTTCAAGATATAACTGATTGAGTTCATCATAAATAATGAATCGATCATTCTCATATCGTTCGACTTGGACTATTTCCATATCAGTTACATTATTCACTAGCACACGAACATCGCCCGTTTTATACGTCAGGCCTGCATCCGGAAGGGCAATGTAAAGATTAATGGTATTATTCTTAAAATCAATATCTTCCGGATGTGGACAGGTATCAGTTGTTTTAATGGGTATAAAACCAAGGTTTTTAACACTCTTGATTACCTTGTTAACCAGGTTCAAATCATGCATAAAATGCTTGTATCTGGTAAATTCATTTGTTAAACTCACATCCTCATATTGCTTGATTTCATCAAATAATAATGCGCCTTTCATTATCCCGTCTATAGAAACATTTCCAAATTCCCGAGCTTTCCACAAACCAATTATTTTACCGCCATGGGCAACAAAAACATAATCACCTGGCTTCACATCTCCGTACCATGGAGCGTCTTCAGCGCCTGCTGAATAATACTTTCCCTCAATCTGATTTTTATATTTTGTACTGAACTTACCTAAAAAAATGCGCTCTAACATTCAATCACCTCTTTCAGATTATAGTTTGCAATTCCAGGCACACTAACTCTAAATACTTCCATGCAAGGAATCATATTCCGGGTTCAGAACAGATAGTTAAACATTAGTGCTCGACTGCCCTCTGAAAATTTCCAGTAAAGGCTTTACGATCTTTTCGGCAACATCGTCACTGTTGTTCAAGTCAAACAAATCTACTTCTTTCTTGTTTATTTCAAAAGAACAGTAGTTATCATCATAATGGGTACCATTCTTCGTATTAAAGACCCTGTCCTGATTGTAGGCAAATTCAAAAGCAAATTTTTCAAATCTATTTTCGGTTCGTTTGGAAACAATATTTTCCAGCACGCCAATAATGACTTTCGGTTCGGTTGTTTCTTTATGAATAATCCGAACATGTACGAATAGCACCTTAAGCTCATTCTGGAGAGTGGTATAGGTGGTGCCGGCCTTGTTTTCCGTTTGGTCCCGCTCACAGAAGAACACTGTCATGCTTTTCTTGAGCCATTGTTCAACATACACCGGCTCCAGTCCGTTGGAATTGCGTGCTGTAACCGCGTAGCCTGACGGTTTCAGTATCTGGAACTGCTCATCTTCCATAGCAAGCAGCCCTTCAATTTCTTTGAAAAGATAGGAGACCTCAAAATTCAGTTTCTCAACAAAATCGAAAGCGTTCCGGGTCTGTTGTGCCATGTCTTTAGACATAATTCATTATCCATCCTTTCTTTGATAAAATACCTGTTCTGGAGGATTAACAACGAAGCGTTTACTATTTAATCCTTTGAATCTCTCTCGTATAAAAAAGTGTGGGGTTGTCTTCTTTGAATATTTAAATGAAGGCAGTGCTCTCTGAAAGCCAATGAAATCGCCACGAAACACAGCTGTTTCAAACGAAAAGAAAACGTTGCGGACTGGGCGAAACGGAAAATCCAAATCGTTGAATGATCTGAATTCGCGCAGATTCTTTCGTTCGAGTAAGGCGTATAGATCAGCAGCAAGAAGCCTGTCAGTCACTTTTTTGCCTGGCTGATCTAGTATTTTTTGAAGAAGGGTCGCAAATTTCTGCCAGCTCGTCCAGCGGAAACAAGGATCTGATACAATATGTAAAGTCTTGTCAAATTTGCTAAGCTTAAGACTTGAATCACCAGTGATAGCCAACAAAATAAATTCCTTTCCTAAAGCCTCAGCCTCCTTCATACCTTCCAGGTATTCCCGATTCAATTGATTCTTTTCCAGTTGAGTAGCAATACCAAAACCCGCATTTTTCTTGGCTTCCACTAAGATGTAATAACGACCGGCGATAATGATCACATCCGGTTCAGTCCCGTCCTGATACGTGGGCCAAAACTGAAAAACTGCCTCCTCCAGATCAATGTCCGATAGGTCCAGCTTTAGGTCATGAAGAAACCTGCCCAAATAGACCTTTCGGTTGGCATACTTTAAAAATCCAAACACGTTCGAAGTGAGTATATCTTCAGACTCCTCATAATTCAGTTTATTTGTATGTGGTCTGTTTTTCGACAATCTCCTTGAAAGCTTCCCACGTAATTCAGCCAGATACATCGAATCGACTCCTTTTCGAAGAGTTTAAATGCCGCCATTTACGGTTTCCTCCATGCAAATCCCAGATATATTTTTCAATTGTGATTGCTGTATGTATTTAACGACCAGAAGTACAATTTGATCACCCTTAGATGCTTGATTTGGAGTTATTACTCGTCGCAGCTAAAGATATCTACATATTTAACCATCTCGAATCCCAGATGAATTGATTTTTACCATGAGTAAGTTTACCTGGAAACATGGGTTACATTAAGTATTTGCTTGGCTTTTACCTGCATATTCCTTTTCATTCTATCAAACGGCAAATCTTTTCTTAGAATATCTATTGTAGTTCTTCTTAGCCTTCGAAGACCCTCCACTTTTAGGCCTCTTTCATTCGCTTCCTTTTGCAGATCCCATTGAGAATTGTCCTGGAAACAATAGATGAAACGAATAATTCGGGATCGATACTCACCACAATTTTCGATTTTCTCAATACTATCTATCATCTCGTCAATCAACAGCTTTTCAAATTCATCCGCATGCATGGCGACTATATCGATCTCAGCATTCGTAAAGCCCTGCTCTAGAAGAATATTTCGCACGTGGCTCTCAACTCCGTACAAATCCTTTAAGATGGCTTGAAACCCATCATTGAGAGAATGATAGATGGTCATCTCAAATCTTCCTTTCAATCATTATTGTGCCTGTCCACTTTCATCAGCATTGCAGATAAAACTCAAAAAACAAAAGCACAAGGCCTGTGCCTTGCACTCTTAAACAACACTCAATCTGTTTTCAATTTTTTTGATCTCAAAGGATGGTTTCAGTTCATTATGCATCTGATAACCCAAATACCTGTCATGCTGAAGTCTTCCCAACAAAATACAGGGAGCAATGCCAATGTGATTGGAATAGTCAACAATCGCCTCTTTATTCCGGTATTCATAGCGGTCAATAAACTTAAGGTACAGCTTCTCCGGGATTAAATAGTTACCCGCCACACGATTGGCTTCTTTCTCATGTTCTTCAGATTTTTCTCCCTTGGATTCGTGATGAATGTGAAATGTTTTATTATCATGCAGCAGCAAATGCGCAATCTCATGGAAAAAAGTAAACCAGAACGAATCGGCGCGCTTGCCACGAACACTCAATGCCAAAATTGCCTTGTCCTTTTTCCAGATGGTCGCACCGCAAATGTACGTTTTGGGCAAATCTTCCACCACCACGAGCGCGACACCACACGAGGCACATAATTCCTGCAGTTCAGGGAACATGATTTCCGGTTTTTCCATTGTAAGTTCTCTGAACCTGGAGATCAGTGACTTCAGTTTTCTTTTGCTGAAAGCCTCCACATAAATACCGGCGGCTTCCATTTCTGCTTTCCGGAGCCAGGTGGCCACACTGATGCTGTCAATCCCACTTCGATCTTTATGCTTCCGAAATCCTGCATTGGCAACAAGAGGAAGCAGATCTAAATGGGCAACACCATAATACTTTCTCAAACTTTCAACAATCCGGTGCTTCTCTTTCGAGAAACCAATCCATCCACGCTTCATCATTTCTTTATAGGGGATACATTTAAGAAATTCCAGATCTTTTTGCATCTCCGCTTCGCCTTCAAGCCTGGCTTTCGTTAACTGATACTGGACTTCAAGATTCATCCAGAATTCAGCACTGGGCCCAATTACATCTTCCAGCTTCAGAGCGGTATCATACATGATCGGCGCATGGCCATTCATGATCTGGCTGAGATGCTTTTCCGAGATGTCCAGCCGGGCAGCCAGTTCTTTTTGATTCATGCCAAGAAACGCCATGTTTTCCTTAATCGTGTCCCCTGGAGGCACCGCCACAACCGGCATAAATTCATGTTTATCTTTTTTGTTTACCATGGTAATCTTCCACCTTTTCAATTCGCACAATATGAATCTTCGCCAATTCGTTGATGCCTTGTCCATCCTGCAAATCAGGTCTGATGATCAACCTGAACGGATGAACCAAGTCAATGGCATACTCGTTACTTCTGTTGCCCTGCAATCGATGCAGCCGGGCTGCAGGAATGCGTTTAATGTCTTCGAGGGAAACGGCAGCCTGAAGTTCACTGATTCGTTGAACAAGCTTATTGCCAATGGATAAGCCAAAACCTTTGAGAGCTAACTGGGGATTCTCGCATTGCTTCTGAAGTTTTGTTGTTTTGAAGTGTATAATCATTATAATCCGCCTTATTCATTTTGTCAATATATATTTACCTAATAGGTAATAATATAATCATTTTTACCGGAGGCACTATGTAAAACCCATCACTGGACACCACTGTAAGTCTCCCGGCATTTGGGAAAATTCGGGCAGCCCCAGAAGACTTTTCCCTCGTACTTGCCTTTTGAAGCTGTTCTCTTCACCATTGGCACATCACATTTGGAACAAAGGGAAATTCCACAACGAAAACAGAAAAAACTCTTTGCTATCTGGCCACTGTTCATGTATCCTACTGCCTCAAAATCAAAGCATGATATTCTCCCGAAAGTCCCGTTCCGAAATCATCTGAATGGGATGTCCGCTTTTAGCCAAGTCCAGCGCTTTTCTCATCTTACTGCTGGTTTTTCCATCCGTTAATCTCGCATAATCTTGCTCTCCCAGGATCAGAAAATCGGTCTGCCGGTTGACATTATTACTGACTTTACCTCCCATATTGACCACCAGTTGGGCAGCGTCAGCTCGCGAGAAACCATCCAATGACCCGGTAAAAACAACGGTTTTGCCATAAAAGAGATTATCCTCATCAAATTTGACAGTATGCGGTTTCAGCTTGGATAGATCCACCTTGGAATATGAACCCGAACAAAATCGCAATGAGCTGCAAGGCAAATAACCGCTGGAATGGATTTTACCCAGACAAATATCAAAACGCTCAGCAAGGGATTCAATGGAGCCCTGCCCATGGTTGTCAAGAAGATGGATTAACACTTCTGCAGCTGCAATGGCATCTTCCAGGGCATCATGATGTTTAAACTCAAACCCGATATGCCGTGCCACGGTGGGCAGCTTGTAGTTGATCAGGCCCGGCAATGCTTTTTGAGCCAGTTTCTGGGTGCAAAGGTAGTCGATGGAGGGATAACTTAGATTATATTGATCCAGGGAATAGCGAATGACACTCATGTCAAAGGCAGCGTTGTGAGCCACAACAATATTAGATTCCAGTACGTCACTGACCTCCTGCCACACTTCTTCGAAGGTGGGAGCTTTCAGCACCATTTGAGGCGTGATGCCATGGATCTGTATGTTGAAGGGATGAAAATCCAAAGGCTCCGGCTTAATGAGCCAGCTTTTTCGGGTATACTCGTCATACTCATACTGGATCATGCCAAGAGAGCAGGCGCTGTTTCTTCTTGCGTTTGCCGTTTCAAAGTCTATGGCGACGAATTTTATGGACATGGTGGTTCACCTCTTAAACTCTGCAGATACATTTCTTCCTCCTTCTTGCTGAACTGTCGCAAACTTTGCGTCAGTTGGAACATCCCTTGCGTCATTTAATTCTATCAAACATCATCGAACCCCCACCGCTTCCTGCTCCAGCTTACAGTCATTCTCCAGCATATAACGTATCACTTCACCAATTCCTCCAACTTCCCCAACCTCACCAACTTCACTAAACTCGCTTTCCAGCAGCTTCATCAGCCGGCTGCGGTCATTGGCGGTCAGTTTTTTGGTATAGGCCTGGTATTGCTTCAACGTCTCAACGTCCATTTTGTAGGGCTGGATGTGGATACCGGTTCGTTCCCGCAGATGTTTCAGTATGTAGAAGCCGCCGGCATCGATGTCGCCAAAGTGGAAGTATTCCACGGCGGGGTTCTGCTCCCGGATCTTCTTCAGGAACTGCCGGCGGATGGCATTGTGGTAGCCGCCCAGGTAGAGGACGAAAACTCCCTGCTCGTTGAAGGTATGGAAACTGGTGAGGTTTTCGATGGACAGTACCCGGTTGCCGGAGATCTGCACCCGTTCAATGTCCGGCAGCATGGCGGAGGAGACGGCGATGTCATGGCTGAGGGCTGCCAGGTCTATGGTCTGCCCTTTGATCGTTATTTTGCCGGCGCCCTTGAAATTGACATAGGCGGGGTTCTTCACCAGGTTCAGGTTCCCCAGAATCTGGTCTTTCTCCGGAAAGTCGCCGTATTCATACAGCAGGTTAATCACCTTGCCGCTGATTTTCTCAAATGCTTTGGAATCGTTAAAGAGCCGGACGGAAAAATCCCGCACAAAGGTTTCCTGTTCCACCTTCATCACTTCATCCGCTGCGATCAGGATCTTTTCAAATTCAACCAGATCCTGGTTAAAAAACTGGACCGGCTTGTTGCTGCGGATCCGCTCACGCTGCTCCCGGCAGTATTCATGCAGCACTTCGTTCCTGTCCTGGTACTTCTCAAGCAGCTGTACCAGCATAGAATGAATATCTCGCTTGGGAGTTCTCTGGCAGTAGGCATACACCTCCGCCAGCACAGCCACATTCAGGTAGAGGGTGCCGTAAAGGTTTGCCCGTGATCTTTTGGCCGCCACCCACCCTTTGCACACCAGAAAGTCAACGGCTTCATTCACCTGCCGAAACACATCATAATTGGCATGGTCCGCATAGTCGGGAAACAGCGCCGTCACCTTCAGCAGAATACGCCGCTGCACCTTGTTGTCGCCGGTAAAGCTTTTGCTGCGCTCATATTTGTCCAGCAAGGCTTCCAGAATGCTGATTTCATAGGATCTGCTCATAGGTCATACACCTCCACCATGCTTTCCGTGCCGTCACGCATCGCCATCAAAATGGTGTCCACCTTTTCGCCAATCACTTCCAGTTTTCCCGGCGGGGTGGCCAGGATAATCTGGAATTCCTGGCTGTTGAAAAAGTCCATCATGGAACTGATCCGGTTATCGTCCATCTTGTCAAAGGCTTCGTCCAGCATGATGATGCGGATGGTGTCATCCATCCGGTACAGCTGTGAATAGGATGCCGCAATGGCCACATAGTAAGGCACCTGGGTTTCGCCGCCGCTCTTTTCCTTGTAGATTCTTGAAAACCGCTGGGTCGCTCCGTTCCTGTTTTCCACAATGATGTCATAATCCAGATAATTGCGGTAGTCGGTATACTCCTCCAGCACTTTTTCGCCCTTGTCATCATAGGCTGTCAGCTTGTCAAAAAGATCTTCCATTTCTTCCCTGTACTGGTCGTCAAACGACTGGGATAACAGACTGTACCCTTCAATATTATTGCCGGACTTGATCATCTGGTAGATCTTTTCTTTTTTCCTGTTGGCCGTGATGTCAAACTTGTAGCGGTCATCGCCGTAATAGATCTCCCGGAGTGCCTTGTTCAGCCGCCTGAATTCATTCTCCGCTTCTTCAATGTACTCTTTCAGCCTGGCCAAAAAGGATTCCCGAAACTCCAGATGGCAGCGTTCTTTGGCTTGTTCCAGATCATTTTCATATTTGATGATTTCCGATGCCACCAACTTGTGGTGTTCCCTGATGTAGTCCGCAACAGCGTCCTCGCCGGTGCCAAAATCGCTGGTGTACTGGCTGCAATAATAGCTCTGCAGCTTGATGAGCTCCGTCACCAGCCCTTCCTTTTGGTTCCGAAGCATCGCCCGCTGAGGCGAATAGTTGAACACAATCGTTGCAGGAGACTTGCTCTTCACCTGCTCCTGGTATTTCTGAAGCCCCATGGCCGTAATGGCCGTATCCTCATCACACAGCGCCCTGAAAGAATATGTCAGCTTCCCAACCAGTTTCTCCGTTTCATCCAACGCGTCTTTTTTTGTCTCAAGCCCTTTCTGCAGCTTGCCCACTCCCTCAACCACTGCCTCAAAAACCTTATTTCTCTGCTTAATCTCCCCATCACATGCCTGGATCTCCTGCTGCATTTCAATATACGTGGGATCCGATTCCGCCACCTTCAGCTGCTCCTGCTCTTTCGCAATGGCCTGTTTCGTCTCCAGTAACCGCTGGGGCGCTTGAATGTTCTCCTGGAACACACTCACACTGCAACCGTCAATCTTGCCGAGAATCTCCCGGCACGCGGTCAGTTCCTGCTGTGTTTCCTCCATGGCCGCTTTCAGCTTCTCCAGTTCCTCCGTCTTCATAGCCAGCTGCGTTTCAATGGCGTGAGCCCCAATGTAAGGTGTTTCATAGACAGACCCTTTAATCTTTCGCACCGCAAAGTTCTGGTACAGCATACAGTCCGGAGTGATGGCTGTCCTGTGATCCTTCAGCCCATGCACATCATTCACCCGCATCACCCGGTTCAGCAGATACGTGGCATACGCCCGGGCATACCGGTTGTCACTCTTCACCACATAGGCCAGTGAGGGCTGCTCCACCGGTCTGTCCAGCTCCAGCTTCACCGTGTTCACCAGCCCCACGGTATGCACTTCTTTCCGGATCCGGTGGTACACCCCCAGGGCCAGTTCATAATGCCTGGGCTCCACGATGAGATAGAAACGCTGGGTGTTCAGGTACCCTTCCACCGCGTCCTGCCAGCGGTGATCCGCAATTTCCAGCAGCTCCGAAAAAATCCGCACCTCGCCGGAAACCCCCTGCCGCTGGAATTCCTTTTCAATGGCCTGCTTCAGCTGAATAATATATTCCTCGTAGGGCATGATTTTATTTTTTAAATCACTGATTTCCCGTTCAAGCTGCTGCCGTTGACTCTTTTCTGTTTCCAGCCGTTCCTGCGCCCTGTACCGCCTGTTACCGAATTCCTCCCGGAAAGCCGCCAGCGATTTTTCCAGCTCCAGCAGGGTATTCATCTTTTCTTCCAGCGGCGCATCCGGCAGGGGCAGCTGATCCAGCGCTTCCCTTGGAATCACCACTTTTTCATGCTTCCTGAGAGAGGCGGCAGCACCCCGGACCAGTTGAAGCATCCCTTCCAGCCGGCTGACTGCTGCCAGGTATGTATTTTGATCTTTTTGGAGCAGCGCAATCTGATGGTTTGCCTCATTGATCAGCCGGGTGTTTTCATTGTCTTTCAATGACAGCTTTAAATCCACCAGCCGCTGGCGCTCCCGGTCAAGATCCTCTTCAAGTGTCTTCTTCCGTTCCCGTTCTGTTTCCAGCTGCTTTTGACCCACCCGGATGCCGTTCTTCAACTGGTCGCATTCCGCGCCTTTTGCCTCCAGCTCCGCTTTTTTGATGAGCAGTTCATTGATCCTGATTTCCCTGTCTTTGGCAACGATCTCCCCATTTTTATCCAAAATCACCTTCAGATCACTGATGCTGCGCTTTGTCTGGGCCATCAAATCTTCCAGCTCTTTCAGCTTGGCAATATTGGTCTTGAGGGTGTCCACTTCAATGGTCTTCCGGGAAAGCAGAAACTGGTTGATAAACCCCTTCACGTTATCCATGGGTTTAAAGGCCAGTGACTTGGGAATAATGTCAAAGAACCGAGTCTCCAGATTTCCCATGCGCCGGGCAAACCGGTCTTTAGCCTCCTGGTTGGTTTTGATCAGGGCCACCTTTTTGTCGCCCTTCCGAAATTCTTCCGCCACCGACGGGCGGTCACCCGTGATAAACGCCAGGTCCTCCAGCTCACATTCCTCCTGAAACCAGTGAGCCGTGACTTTGGTTTCTTCATCCGGCGAATCCATTTTGGCCCCCAGCACAAAATGCCGGCGGGTCTTTTCCTCATAAAATTCCAGGGCCACGTAGGAAACAATGCTTCCCGCCCGATGGTATTCGCTGTTTTCATTCCCGGTTTTGCAGCGCACATAGCCTTTCAGATCCCGGGTGCTCTTTTCATTGGCAGCCGTATTGAACTGTTTGTAGTTGGTGGTCAGCACCAGCTGAATGGCATCCAGAAGCGTCGATTTTCCCGACGTGTTTTCGCCGCTGATGAGGAACGATCCGTCCACACGAATGGTTTCGTCAACAAAATAATGCCAGTTGATGAGTCTAATCCTCGTCAGCTTCTTCATCAGCTTCTTCGTCATGATCCTGCTCACCTCCACTCACATAGCTGTTCAGCCGCTCAATCACGCTGTCATACACCGTGTTCAGCCCGTCATTGGGCACCGCCAGCAGCACCGACGGATAAATGCGCAGGCGCGTATCTGACAGCGTCACATCCGTATCAATCTTGTCCACGATGTGATACCGTCTGAACAGGGTGATAAAGCCCCGCAGCATCGTTTTGTCCAGATGCTTCTTCGCGTCAATCTGCAGCATGTTGTACTTCTGGTGAATCTCATCCATCAGCACCACCACATCGTCATTCAGGCTCAGTTCTTTCCGCTTTTCAATATAGAGCAGGCGCAGAATCAGGAGAAAAATGCTTTGCACTTTATTCAGCCTCAGCCGCCCAGTCCCGCTGGTATTGACCAGGGCGATCACACCGTTGCTCTCATTGATGTCCACCCCGTACCCCAGCAGGTCAAAGTACTCGTTAAACAGCTCCCTGTACTGCTGCACAAAGATATAATTCTTGCGGTTGTCTTCCTTCCGCTTCACCAGAAAACAGTGATTCAGCAGTTTGTTGGCCGCCGCCTGAAACTTTTGCTTTTGCACTGGGTTTTCTTTGATCGTGTCCACGTTTATCCGTCACTCCTTTCGATGAGAAAATCGCAGAAGCGGTACTGGTTCACAGCGATTACATTCTTTGTCGGAATCGCCCGGTAGTGTGACTTGGGATCCCTTCCATGCAGGCTGATGAAAATGATGCGGATCAATTCCCGCTTGCTTTCCAGCGGCAGTGTCGACGCAAGGACCGTCTGCTTTCCTTCAAGCCGTTCCAGGACAAAGGCATTGATATTCTTTCGGGAAAACCGCCGGGCGAGTTTCTCCTGCTCCGCCAGCTTTCGCAGCGCCCGCTCTTCCGCAGAGATGCCCAGCGGCATCATTAAGGCCTGCGGAATGGAGACTTTTTTCGTGATGGGCTGCACATGCAGGGAATCCTGGTCGAGAAAGTGCTGGGGGAATAACTGGAAAAGCGCGAGGAAAGGATCTTCCATCTCATCATACAGGTTCAGGGTTTCATCCTTGTTGAATTCATCCGCCAGGTATTTCAATATCTGGGCAATCTTCCCTTCCGCATTGTTGGAATTGGTCAGCAAAAACCTGGCCCTGGCCACCGCACTGCTGATGTACCGGGTATTTTTATGATCAATCTCCGAAATAATGTCATCATAATTCCGGAAAGCGCTCATCATCGTCCGGATCTGGTGCCGCAGCGCTTCCTCCGCCACATAGCGGTCACTCACTTCCTCCACATCCATATAGCCTTTCACCGCCCGGTCAAAGATCTGGGGATCACTTAAGATACTGTGCAGATTTTCGATAATGGAGGTTCTGAAATGCGAGATATTGTCGCTGGTTTTAATCCGGTGATACGCCTTCGACCCAATCTCCTGATGGTAGACGAAAAAGTCCCTGACAATCTCACCGGCATCCTTTTCGTTGGTGATGGCATCAATGTATTTCCGGATGTTCGTGTTCAGCTTCTTCAGCCCGTTCATCAGTTCTTCCGTGTTTTCCGCGATCCGCTTAATGATGAATTCATAGGGCTTCGCATAGGCCTCCTGGTTTAAGAGGGTGGCATGAATCTGGGAAACCAGGCTCTGGTACTCCATCTCATCACGCTTCATAATTTTCGTAAATGACTCCATGGTGGTGGCGGCATAGTCCAGCATATTGACCTTCACCCGGTAGTCGGCAGCCATTTCAAACTCAATCCAGCCACTGTCTTTCAGCCGGCGCAAAATGGCATTGGCCTTCGCCCGGGAATCCACCGCCACTTCATTGTCCTCATCCTCAAAGACCATCTCTTCACCGGACACCTGATCAAAATAATCCTCCAGCTTTGACACAATCACCTCTTTGTCTACACCAAAAGAAAGCTCCGATTTATAGGAATCATAAATCAGCGCCAGACAGTCCATATAGGTTTGCTTATGTTTGCTGGTGAGGGGTGTGAAAAAGTTGGCTGGGATGATGGAGAACAGGTTGATTGGGGTCACCTCCAAATTCTTGGTACTCAAATCTTCATCTTCTATCGAATTAACTTGATGATCGTTTTCCTGAAACTAACCTGGCAACTTGTCATGCTGAATATCAATGCATTTAATATCACTGTATGCAGGTAAGACATAATCTGACAGAGTACCTGCCAGCTCTTCTGATCTTGGTGGCCATAAATTTACGTAGAATTGCATGGGCAGGTGTGGGATAGGCGTGGGATCCCAATGAACTCGCTTGTATACTAATCGGCTATCTACAAACCAACGAATAGAGGTAGGCGACCATTCAATTGAATACCGATGAAAGTCCCTTGATGCATCAAATCCTAGATCAATGAGTATTGGTGTTCCTCTATAACCATATTCGAGATTTGCACCTTCACCTCCTGGGTTATAGTACACATTTACGAGTAACTTAGATGTGTCTTTCCCGAGAAATTCAATATCTATTTCCTGCCGCGGTGAATTGCGGTGCAAGAAAACTCCTGTCACCAATCCCGGTACTTTAGCCGGTTTAATCACAACTGAAAAACAGCCAAACAGATAGCTTTTTCGACTACAAATTGAAGCTGAAGTGTATTCCCGAACGGGTGAGTACTCTTTGCATAGCATTATTCTTGCGATATTATCACTTGAAATAGAAAAATTATCTGGTTTAAAAATAGATAGATTATCTGGAAATGTATCATCAAGTAATGACCAACGTGATTTTTTGAACGTCTGAAAACTTTCAGAATCATTAGGCAAGCAATTTTCCCATATTTTATCATCTTTAACATCAAGAAGTGGAACCCCACACCATTCTTTCCGTGATGTTGCAATCCAAGGTGATGAATCAAATTGCATCTTAATGAGACCTTGAAAAGCATTCCGGTTGTTTTTGGTATTCGTGGATAAATGACGTTGTGTCTGATCCTCAATTGCTGGATATTGGCTTGTGGGATACTCGCACTCGATAAATTTACACAACTGATCCCATTTATCTCTCCTTTGCATAGGCAATACTAAAATGTTTGCTGATAGTTTACGCAACTTCTTATATACTTGGAGAACACTATCATACTGATCAGAAAATTTGTACGTTCTGCTTCCTTCCTCCATCACATAATCTTGATTGAATTGGATCAGCTCCTCCTCATCACTTACAGTAATGATAAATTTAGCTTTACGATACAGTTTCGCTAACTCTATACAGCGTCGCCCCCAAAGTGAGCCGACATTAACATACGCATCAAATACTCTACTCTTCTTTTTGCTAAACAAAGCATAATGCTCGGTTTCAGGCAATTCTTTAACATCACTACAACAACGATACCCCAGCATCGATAAGGCCATAGCAAGCGAAGTAAGACCTGTTCCTTGTCTTCCGAAGGCAAATACTGGCGTTGGTCGCGTTCGTGTTTTGAAAAGCAAAGGCTTTGCTTGGGTGAACACGCCAACTTTAGCAAGAACTGGCAATATTGAGTACGAATTGTCGGATTGGTAATCCATCCTTTGTTCAATAATAGATTTTTGAGTCGCAAATACATCAAGCTTTTTGAAGTGAAGATTAATCCAAAGGTCAACAGGCCCATAAACAGGTAGTAGACCTAAAAGCTTTTTCGCTCCTTTTTGGGATAGTACGTAGCCTGACAACCACCATAAACCACGTAGAGGCTTAAACAAGACATCAGAAATGTCTTGTTTATCTACTTTAGTCTTTACCTCTTTGTACGAAAGATAAAGAACATCGAAACCGTCTGATAATTCGCAGGCATGAGTCAACTCATCCCATGCCTTATCTAGAATCTTAGCAAAGTTATTATGAAAGTAGACATCATCTTCAAGTACTAATGTATAGGGATGATCACTTGAAGCTATAAGTTTCCACACTGCAATATGTGACAGCGCTACTGCGATTTCTTGATTTGTCATCGTAACTGGTTGATTACCTTTGACCTCGTCTTTCCTAAGTATAGGATTCGGCTCCACAAACAGTTGGTCTGCAAGAGTATAATTTATTTGTAGCTCTAAAGGATTAGGGAGTTCTGTGTTATAACGTGCATCAATTGCCGAGAAACGTTTAGTTATATCTCTCAGAGGGATTTTTGAACCTCCATATATCCTCAGTAATTCTTTCTGGATTTTATTCCACCTGTTGATCTGCCTATCCAAATTGATTACGTATATTTGCTGAATAACATTATGGTTTTGATCATGCGTATTGTCAAATGATTTACACACAGGCTTAGCACCCATCCACCTTGTCTTAAGCACCATGCGATAAAATAACCGAAAGAATAATCCTGGATACATTGTTCTATTCATCTAGTCTTCCCCGCCTTTGACTCTAATGGATTCCAGAGTCTCCAATTTCTCTCATCATTTCGATAGCTCAAAGGCCATGGACTTATGGACATATCTTCCCAGTTAGTCAGAATGAGAACATCACGATTTCTGCAATTAGATTTAGATGTTATGGAATGTTTAACCAAACTGATTGTTAGGTTTCCCGGACCAGTTGTAGATTGTATGTCAGATCGCTTATCTGGACAACTCAAAAGAAGATGAGTTGCTCTATTAAGCGCTAATCGTATTACCGGGTGATTAGGAGGCGCGATTATTGGATTATTGTTCACATAAAAGATCCAATCTGGCGAGTAACCGCGCTTACTAATAAACAGATCCGGTTCGATCATCATTCCAGTAGCCGTATCATAGCACAGAGCTTGTATTTTAAGCCTACTATCATAAAATAAATTACTGAATTCAGAACCCTGACAAATTTCATCCGCATCAACATAAAAGCCTCCATTCGTAATCATGTAGCAAAGACGGAAGTAGTCACATCTCATTGCCGGATGATGACATAGATTAAATGCAGAGAGGTAATAGTTTCCAAGATTTTTTGAGATGAAGTGCCTGGCTCCGGCGTCATCAAACAAGACTCTCTTGAATCCTTTCTTTTTCAGAGGCTCCCAACTGTCGAAACACTCTTGGACATCATTGGGTATTTCGTTTAAATCATGCCAAAACTGCACAATTATCTTTGAAATTTTAGTTTTGCTAAATGGGGTCTTTACTGGTGCACCTTCTCGAATTACAGCTTCTTGGATGAGTTCTCGAATATATTGAGAGCGCAACTTATCATTCTCAGCAATATGAGAGGCTTCTTGAATGGATTGCATAAGCTATTCCTCCGTTTATAATGTGTACTGTTGAAGCTTATGGAGATTCGCTCCGCAACGCCAACTACAACACAATTTCAACTGAATATGCGAATGCTGAATTCCCTTAATATTACATTAACTCAATATCTGAGTAAAATCTCAATTCTTACTGTTTCGTCTCTATCCCCATTTCAGATAAAAACCGTGATGGTTTTTTATACCATCCAAAAACTTGTTCTGAATAAGTGAGTGTGAGGCTCTCCTGAGCACGTGTAATTGCCACAAAGCAATTTCTTCGTTCCTCTTGCATTTCAAACGAACTATCGCCTTTTTTTACCGCTGCCCAACTTGGAAGTTGATCTTCAACAAGTCCCAATAAATATACATGCCCAAACTCCATGCCCTTCGAAGCATGAATTGTGAAACAAGGTATTGAATCAGGATGTCTTGGAGGTGTTTTAGAAGTTAAATCAAGTTCGTGTAAAAACTTATGCAAGCTTACTTCCTCGCCTTCAAACTTTTTCGTGATATCATGTACTAATTGCATCCATACTTCAAGTTCCTCCTCATATTCATTAAATGGAGTGTCTTCTTGTCTTTGATCATTCACGAATATCTTAGCCCACGAAAATAGTTGATCCGAAAAAGATCTATAGTTAAGGGAATTGAGAAGTGGCTTTATACCGACTTCTAGTAATTGTCTACTATCAGATGATAATGTATCTCTACATTTCACTTCTTCAAGCCACGTTCTGAAAATATTATTTCCGTCAGCAGCTGATTTAGAGACAATGTACGATACATCAATATTAATCCCTTCAATTTCATAAAATGCTTTAGATAATCGCGCCAATGACTGCCTGTCATCACTTGTATTTACTATACGTAGTATCGAATGAAGCATTCTCATTGGAGCACTTGTAAATTCATTTTTTTTGGCTGCAAAATATACTGGAACTCCATATTGAATAAGCTTATCTCCTACAATATCTAGAAGTTTTTTTGTTCTTGCTAAAACTGCGCATTTATTCCGCTCAATTGGAGGTTTTGAGCCAATATCTCTCGCAATCCAATCTACTTCATCTTCTAATTTCTCAAAATGCTTCACACGGATTACATCACCTACGGTTCCTTTTTTATATGCTTTTAAAGGTTTCTTGCCAACTGAACGATTTAGATTTTTCTCTATGAGTGAGTTTGCTAGTTGAACAACTTGAGGTGGACATCGATAGTTTTCTGGCAGTTGAATTTCTGATACATTGTAGTCGTCCCGTAATGCTTGTATTCTTTTTGGGCTAGCCCCATTCCACTGATAAATGATCTGATCATCATCGGCAACAATAAATAATGTTGTAGGATCTGGGTTTATAATCAATGAAAGTAACTGATACTGAGACAAGTTTGTATCCTGAAATTCATCAACCAGTATATGCTTATATACTTTTCTGATATGCTTTACAATAAATGGATTATTTTTTAACAGATCAAGCGCTTCTGCAATTAAACTGGGGAAATCCAAAACATTATTATCGCATAACGCCATGCGATAATCTTTATAAACTCGTGCGAGTGCTGAGGAATAGTCGATTTTTTGAGATTTTAAAGTGTTCTCCGCTTCATCTATAGGTATGCACCTATCTAGGAGTCGAGTTATTGCTGGCAATATTTGACTTCCAGTGAAGTGATCTGGAATTTCAACAGTTTGTTTTCTTCTAAGATTATTTATTACTTCATCAAGAAACGATACGCGATCTATATCATTTGATATAATTTGAAAATCAGGTTTAAATCTTAATTTACTACCATGCTGTTGTAACAATTCCGCAGCAAAAGAGTGAAATGTAGTTAATCTTATGCGATGTAATTCATCAGGAATCAACTCTTCAACTCGATTTCTCATTTCAGCAGCAGCCTTATTAGTGAAAGTTAATGCCAAAATTCTAAAATGCTGTCCAGCTGAATCTTCAAGTATCTTTGCAATACGTAGAGTCAGCACACGTGTTTTCCCTGATCCAGGACCTGCAAGGACTAGAAGTGAGCCTCTGTCCCACTTAACAGCTTCAAGTTGATTTTCGTTTAAAGACAATAAGTCCACCATTTTATTAACCTCCTGCCATTTGAACTACATTGTTTACAACATCCTTCAATACCTGAGGTATTGATGCAACTCCTTTATTCTCAACCTCTTGCATAATTTCTTGTGCGAAAGCAGGTTTTCCACCGACCTTTTTAATTGCAGATTTAATCAATTGCTTTATTTCTTCATCAGGGTCATTATGATTCAATTTTATTCGATTGATTTGTGTTTCGGTTAGTTTGCTCCTAATGAAATCATCGAACCCATTGTTCCAAAATTCATGTTCTATGTCAATGGAATTTAATAACTTCGTTCTAACAGATGGTTGTTCTCCATTCGTGCAATATTGACTTGCACGATCAACATAACTTTGACCCTCAGCATCACCGTCCGCCATCAAAAACCATTGAATCCCAAGTGATTGTGCAAACTTAATAAGTGGCTCACCTTTTTTTATAACTTGGCTAATTTCAATCACAGAAAACGAGATATCATCTTGCGAGAATCCCATTAATTCAAATATCAAAGGCATGAAATGAAAATCCGATTCTCCTTCTACAAAAAGCCAACACCGAGAAAATAGATAATGACCCCTCGTTAATCGGATATTGTAATTGATAGCTTGTATTTCACGAGGCGTAAAATTTCCTGTTTCAATTCGTCCAACTCTCGTATCGCCATTAATCTTATAGAGCCGTCTCAATGATGTAACAGGTACACGAGATACTAAATCGCCAGAATGACTTGTCACGAGTAATTGTCCCGCCAGAGTAACCAACAGTGAACCTAATGAGCGAATAGCTGAAGGATGTAAATGTGCTTCAGGTTCTTCGAGAGCTAAAATCGGCGTAGACTCAGGAGTGTAAATTTCATTTAAACTTATTGCAGCAAAAGCTTGAAAAAGCATTAATACAGCTAGACTTTGAGTTCCTTCACCATACCTCTGAATTGGCAATTTAGCTCCATTATTAGATTTTAAATGTACTTGTATTTTGCCGACCATATCGAATATTCTGGTAGGAACCGCCTCTAAAACTACTGGATCAATGCTGCCCAATGGTATATGTTTCCCGGCCTCTGCAATTTTTGATGATACCTCTGATAAGCCATCATTAGCATCAATGACATAACTATTAACTTCCATAAGCATACGCTCTATTTCCTGTCGTTTATCCTCTGGCACTTGAATCGACTTTAGAAAGCC
Organism: Bacillota bacterium; assembly: GCA_033549305.1. Taxonomy (GTDB): domain Bacteria; phylum Bacillota; class Clostridia; order Peptostreptococcales; family Tindalliaceae; genus Anoxynatronum. The sequence goes on from JAWSUV010000019.1 coordinate 29,366, forward strand.
ACTCCAAAACTGGCCTCTTTGAGAAAACTCCTGGGTAGCATCACGTAAGGCAGATAAGAAAAACATGGGGACAAATCGCGAAAGCATATTAACATCAGATTGTTTTGGCTTTGTCAATTCATTGCCAACTTCATTTAAGAAAATCCATTTTCCTTCAAAAGAAGAAGTCGTCTGTTGATACTCTCCTTTCACACGAAGCCAAATATGATATAATCCATCATTATCAAGCTGAATACACTCATTCATCTGTTGGATTATGGCACTTGGCCATTCATCTTGATTTTTCTCAGCAAAATGAAGAATTATTGATATTGGCTCTGCGGATTGTGGTGTTGCTTCAGCGCAGTCTAGGTGAAAATCATATTCTGAAAATTGCCATCCTCTTTTTGCTCCATATCCTCTTGTTAATGCAATTCTTATTGCTTCAAGAACAGTTGATTTGCCAATATTGTTTTCACCGATCAATACTGTCAAATCATCTAAGGGAATGTCGAGGGATTTAATGCTGCGAAAGTTTTCTATTGTTACTTCTTTTAACTTCATATAGTCCTCCCTATTTATTTATTTATTTATTCTTAGATTTTCTTCTGCTCGCGTTTTCTAAGCATTTCATTTATATTCAAGAAGCTCTTTATGAACTCCATCTGTATCAGGTACTGGATCAGAGGTTTTTGGGTGCCACAAGCGAAGCGTCTTGTCTTTGATTTATTTAAGGTTACAGCACCCCCGTCACCACTGTTTTTTACATTGGATATATTGAGAGTTGCTCCGTGAAAAGTAACATTATCTCTGTCTCCATGATACCTGATACATTCTTGCTGATGTATATATGACCAGCGTCGGTTTCCCAGAGGAAAGAATGCTGGTCAACAACACTTAACGCGAATGGCCCAATAATGTAAAAGGTGCTTTTTAGTTTTCCGAATATTAGTTCCGACAGTTTCTGGCCAGATTAGGCCATCTGTTTGCGGGTAATCTGCGTCAGCAACAACAAGCAATAACCCACGAGCTGTTGAGTATCTCGTTCATTTTTAATCCCTTTCATTCCCTATTGGCAGAACACTCAGCAAGATCGATGTTTCAACATGGTCTCGAAGAGGCGAGGAATGAAACGTTCGAGTCAATGTGTCAATGATCTGGTTGAGTGTATTCACTTGCTTACACTCACAGTATAGTCAAACTCCGCCAGGGCCAGTGCTGATTCGATCGAGAAATCCAGACAAAATCGTGCATCCTCCTCTGAGGGTTTGTCTATCTCTTTAAATCTACGGTGGACACGCCATTCTCCACCCATGATCTGGGTGAGATGGGGTGTTAGCATCCTAAATCGCGAATATTTCCTGTAGTCGATACCAAGAGCCAGCATTTTGATTGCGTCCTGCATGGCTTTGATAGATTCACTCACCTTGTCTATGAACTCACCAAGTTTGCGCTCGGACGATGAAAACGATCCTCCCTCCAAACCCATATGAAAACTGTTAAGAAAGGACATACTGCTGCCAAAGAAGAACGGGGAGGATTGGTATTGGCCACGCTTTCGGTTTTCGTAATCAGTTATCATTTCAGTGAAGGCCAAAGCTATAAGATCTAATGCAGTGAGGGTATCCCCCTTTTTAATCAGGCCCAAAGCCTCCTCCAACTTGTTCCTTGCAGACTCTGGATTGACGAACTCAATCAGAGAGATATCGTCTAGGGAGCAACCGAATATCAGTTGAGTATTATCTTTGAAAAATGCAGTGCCACTGGCGCGGAAGGACTCGATGTCTAGATCCGATGGAAATGTTCCATGGTGCTTTAGAGCTACGCGAGCCTTATTGAGGCGTCGCATTGACTCCTTCTGCTCAAGTTCCTTTTCATTCATTTTCTTGCTCAGAATATCCCAGTAGTCCATGAAACTGGGATGCCCAGAGCCGGCGTTCAGGTGTTCAGAGGCAAGTTGGAGAAATAGCTCGACAGCATCGTGCATAGTAAGAAGTGACGCACAACTCAATGGTGATGGAGCTTGAGATTGCGCCACTGCCGTCTGATAGAGGTACTTGACAAAGGCAAGCCTCTTAACAACTGTGTGGTCCAGTGCCATAGTTCATCTCCTCTCCAAACGTCTTATTAAACAACAATCAATAATTTGTGGATTTATGAGGTGCTGAAACTCCATATATCTTTCAATATCAATAGATGTTATCATTCTTCATCGTCAATAACTGATAATCCATGCATTCAAATTAAATATCTACCGTTAAAATGTATCAAATTAAACATTGATTCTACTGCAAAAAGTCACTAAACCAAACACATACTGAACAACATTTTTT
>JAWSUV010000020.1:0-31408 GCA_033549305.1 Bacillota bacterium
CTGCTGGCGGACCTGCTGCTGGCTCTGTTCCGACGGCACAGTCTGGCCGCGTACATGGTGGCTGGCGGGGTGTCATCCGCCTCAAACGTGCTGATGTTTCAGATCCTCTACTTTTCCGGGGCCCCCATCCCCTTTCTGCTGTTCATCGGCGGCCTCGCATTCATCTCAGGGATCCTGCTGGGCGGCAGCTTTGCACAGAGCGTGATGGAAATCGTTGTCCAGGCCCGGCCTGTCCGCATCAGCGGAGAAGCATCTGTCCCTGCTTCAGACACGCAGAAGGTAGGCGGCTGGCGTCCCAAACACTGGGGAACCCTGGCGCTCACCGTGCTGCTGTCAGCGGGCGCGCTCTACTACTTTACTGCGGTGTTTGAACTGCCCGGCTCCGGTCCCCAGCTTCGGGTGGAAGGGGCCGTGGAACAGCCCGTCCAGCTGCAGCTGTCAGAGCTGGCGGAACACCGGGTCACCATCACGGCGGAGCTGATTGGCGAAATCACCCATGTGCCGCCTAGCGACTACACCGGGGTGCCGGTATCGGTGATTCTGGAAAAGGCAGTCATTTTGCCTCAGGCGGAAATCCTGGAAGTGACCGCCACCGACGGATATACCGTGACCTTTGATATTTGGCAGGTCATGGAAGACGATCAGATGATCCTCATCGAAGAGGAGGAAACCCTGCGGCTCATTGCCGGAGCCTATCCAGGCGGACATTGGGTCAGGATGGTCAACCGGATGATCGTCCGATGACCGCGCTCCATCAGGCAGAAGGAAAGCGGGAGGAGGTGGAGCCGATGATGCCGGTGGCAGTGATCGATCAGCTGACGTTTACTTATCAGCAGGAACACACACCCGCCTTAAACCGGATCAGCTTCACGGTGAGGCCGGGCGAATTTCTCACCATCACCGGCCCCAGCGGCTGCGGCAAGTCCACCCTCGCCCTGTGTCTGGCGGGGTTTATTCCCTATGCCTTTCCAGGCCAAATGGAGGGCAGTGTGATTATCCAGGGCTGTGACACCCGGCTTTATCCGGAAGGTGGTTTGTCCGGTATTGTGGGACTGGTGCAGCAGGACCCGGAAGGCCAGCTCTGTACCCTCTCGGTGCAGGATGAAATCGCCTTCGGCCCGGAAAATCTCTGTGTACCTCCGCAGGAGATCCGGGAACGGATCACCTTTGCCCTGCAGGCGGTGGACGGTATGGATCTGATCCACCGTCAGGTGTACACCCTTTCCGGAGGTGAAAAGCAGCGGGTGGCCATCGCCTCTGTGCTGGCCATGAAACCGTCCCTGCTGATTCTGGACGAACCCACCGCCAACCTTGATCCACGATGCACCCAGGAGGTACTCCGGGTACTGGAAAATCTGCGCAGGGAGCAGGAGGTGTCTGTGATTGTCATCGAACACCGGCTGGAGCATCTGCTGCCCCTTTCTGACCGTGTACTGGTGATGGACCAGGGTTCTCTGATCCGGGAAATTACGAAAGATGAGCTGCAGAACAGAACGGGATGGGTCCGGGATTTGGGTGATTATACGTCCCGCATCCCCGTTAATGCCGGTTGTGGGGCGGCCGCAACCGGAACACCACTGCTGGAAGTCGAAGGACTGGAGGCCGGTTATGAAGGGCGGAAAATCCTTCACAACCTCCGGTTTAGCCTCCATCGGGGAGAGACCGTCGCCATTATGGGGGCCAACGGCAGCGGCAAAACCACCCTGGCCCTGGCCCTGCTGGGGATCCTCAAACCATATGATGGGGACATCCGGATGAACAATCAATCGATCCTCAACACGAAAATTGCTCACCGGGCCAGGCAGATGGGGCTGGTGTTCCAAAATCCCCATCACCAGCTTTTTGAAAGCAGTGTCTGGAAAGAGGCCAGCCTGCCTGCGTCCCGGCTAAGCGGAGAAACCGCTGAAACCATTGAAAAGACTGTACATTCATTGTTGCAGGCGTTTCAGCTGGATCCCTGCCGGGAAAAGAACCCCTTCGCCCTCAGCCTGGGAGAGAAGAAAAGGCTGACGGTGGTTTCGGTATTGGCGTTTTCACCGGATTTGCTGATCCTTGACGAACCCCTGGTGGGACAGGACCAGGACCGGATGCGAAACCTGATGCAGTTGATTGACCATCACCGGCAGCAGGGAGGCTCCACCCTGATGATCTGTCATGAACCCGCCGTGGTGGAAGCTTTCTGCCAGCGGGTGATCTTCCTGGAAGAGGGGGGAATCATTGTGGACGCTCCCGCGGCGGAAGCGTTTGAACAGCTCGCGGACCGGGGATATCACGCCTACGTTCCGCAGCGGTATGCAGCCGATGGAAGGGAGGAAGGGTCATGATCTCTGTCCAGGGCCGGAAGGGTTTCTTTTCCGGGCTGATCTACCAGGAAGGCCGTTCCCTTCTGCACCGCACCCACCCACTGGTAAACCTGCTGGCGCTGATCTGCTTCAGCATCACTGCTTTTGTCACTCCTTCAGCAGCGGGCATGAGTGTACTGCTGGTGGTCTTGCTGCTGGCATACTGGGCGGCCGACCTGGGATTTGGTTTTTACCTGCGCAAACTCCGGTTTATTCTCTTCTTTGGGAGCATGATTTTTGCAGCCCAGCTGTTCTGGGTGAAGGAAGGCAGTCTGCTCTGGACATTGCAGATGGGCAGCCTGACCCTTCAAATCTGGTCGGAAGGATTGTGGGGCGGCCTGCGGATCGCCCTTCGTTTCATCAATGTCATCGGGGCCAGCTATCTGTTTGTTTCCGTTACCAACCCCAACCGGCTGGCCTATGCCCTTATGCAGGCCGGACTTCCCTACCGGGCCGGCTTTATGCTGATCACCGCGCTGCGCTTTATTCCCCTCTTTCATCAGGAACTGGCCCAGATCAGAAATGCCCAGATGGCCAAAGGCATCGATCTGGAGGGACTGTCGCCGGGCAAACTGGTACGGTCGGTCAAATACCTGCTGGTACCGTTGGTCATCACCGTGCTGGGCCGGGTGGATACGTTGACGGTTTCCATGGAAATCAGGGCCTTTGGACTTCATGATGAGCGGGAGTATCTGGAAACACAGCGTCTGACCGGAAGAGAGCGGATGATTTTGGTGGCACTGCCCGTGCTGTTCAGTGTTTTTGCTGTGGTTTTCTTTCGAAAAGGGTAAGAATCGATTAAGGAGGTATTTGAATGAGGCAGCATGCATCGAAAAGGCGTGTCATGCGCCGACGGTTCCTGTGGCTGGCATTCCTGGCGGCGGCGGTTCTGGTGACGGCCTGTGCGCAGCCTGCTGAACCGGTAGAGGCACCGGCGGGCTCAGAATCCCGGCAGGAAAGCGAAACCGCTGTCCCCCGAGAATCTGTGGCGGAGGCGGAAGCAGAAGCGGCAGAATCTCCCGAGCCGCCGATCAAGCAGGAAGCGGGGCAGGGAGAAACCGGTGATCCAGATACAATGGCATTACGGGAAGAGACAGATGACAGCGGCGAAAGCCTTTCTGATCTGCCGGCTGCAGCTGCGGATACGGCGGCGGAAACAGCAACCGTTGATACGGAAAAAATGGCAGAAGAGCCGCCTGAACCTGTTGTGGAGCCCTCCAAACCCGCTGTGGAGCCCCAGCCACCGTCGCCGGAATTGCCGGCCGTCCAGCCTTCGGAGGAATTGGAGGACACTTCTGCCGTTCAGACGGAACCGGGCGCCCTGCTCATCACCGGTACAGGGCTGGAGAGAGAGCTGGTGCTGAATCCATCGGAGTGGCGGCTGAACCAGTCTGCCTTCACGGAAAAGATGTACTCGTCAAACAACAACTTCGGATTTCACAAGATCTGGAAGGTGAAAGGCTATGACCTGATGGCTCTGTTGCAGCAGGCTGGCCTCAAAACCGACAGGGACTATCCGGTGACTTTTATCGCATCCGACGGGGTCGCGGTCACGCAGACCGCCAGTTCCCTGAACAACCGCTATTATTACGCCGACCTGACACCGGAAAAGGAACAGCGGGTCGGTCCAATGATCGGGTTCTACCGGGCGGAACTGTATGATTCCCTGGATCCCCAGCCCCCTGTAAGCTGGAACCAGCGCCGACTGACAGAACAGGATAAGGATGACCGCTGGCCGCGTCTCTACGTGGGTCAGCAGCACAACAATCCCAGCGATGTGAACCAGCCCTTCTTCATCCGGGACCTGGTGCGGATCGTGGTGGGGGAAGAGAGGTAGATGGCCATGACAGCAAGAAAGATGCAGACGAACGAACCCGGTGCCCTGATCATTACCGGCGACGCCCTGGAAGGAGAACTGGTATTGAATCTCTCTGAATGGAAGCTGGACAACCCGGATTTCGTGGACGCTCTTTTTTCATCCAACAACCATTTCGGCTACCACAAAATCTGGAGAGTGAAAGGCTATGATCTCTACCGGCTGCTGGCGGAAGCCGGTCTCCGGGAAGTGCCGGGAACGACCGTCACTTTTGTGGCCAGTGACGGCTTCTCCTACACAGAAACACTGGAATCGCTGACAGCCCGTTGCTGTTTCCCGGATCTGACCGCGGGCAGTGAGGAGCCTGCCATGCCGATGATTGTCCTCTACAGCGCCCTGATGTTTGATGAACAGGATCCCCGGCCGCCGGTTTTCTGGAAGGCGCGGCCACTGACGGAAGCGGATTATGACCGGCAGCGCCCCCGGATGATGATGGGCCAGCGCAAGGATGATCCCAGCGATGACAACCAGGCGTATTTTGTCGGAGACATGGTGAAGATCGTTGTGGGGAAGGAACAGGAGTAGCAGCTGCAGTCAGCGGCTCCTGGGAAGCAGAAGAGCCATGAGCTTCGGCGCGGGCTAAAAGGTGGTGGCAATGATGGAGATGCTGGACCAGGAATTTCTGCAACAGAGAGATATACGCGAATGCCGAACGGTGCGTTTCTACAAAAGCAAAAAGAATGAAGTCCGGCTGTTGGAAGTGGTGACCAGTGACCAAACGGTGGAAAAGCTGGTGCTTAAAACCTGCCGGCATCCGGAAAGAATGAAGCAGGAAGCGGAACTGGTCAACGCCCTCCACAAGGAAGGGGTGGCTGTTCCCAGGCTGTTTTATCAGGGAGAAAACCACCTGGTATTTGAATACATTGACGGTTTGACCCTTTGTGACCTGTTCCAGGACCAGGAAGCGGCGCTCCATGGCGAAACCTTGCTGTCAGCGGATACCCGCCAGGCCATCGGCAGTCTGGTGCAATGGCTATGGGCATTTTACCGGGCGGGCAGGGTCATCACCGGCCGGACGCTTCTCATGAAAGACGTGAACCTGCGTAATTTTCTCCTCGCGGAACGGTTGTACGGGGTTGATTTCGAAGACTGCTCCACCGGACAGATCGAAGAGGACGTTGGCAGACTCTGTGCCTATGTGCTGACCTACGATCCCATCGGGACCGCCTGGAAACAACTGGCGGCTGCTGCACTCTGCCGGCACCTGTCAGCAAAACTGGGCCTGGATGTGCAGGCAGTGCATCACTATTTCAGGCAGGAAATACTGGAGATGGAGAACCGGCGAAAGATCCCGCTGGCCTGGATTCGGCTCTGCGATCTCAAGGATTCGTCAAAAGGATGCGGTAATGCTTGAGGATCATTCGATGTACCTTTAACAACATAGCGATGAAGATTTCTGACAAGGTGCAAACGGCGTCACAGCTTCCGCCGTGAGATGGATTGAACCAAAAACTGAGTAAATGCAATACTCCGGAACGGAAATCTATTCCGGGTTGCTTGACAATGGAAGGATCCTTCGGTATACTGAATGGGTAAGCACATTTTTTTAGGCATACGATATGCAAACTAATGCATATCAAGGCCGGATCAAACCCATCACCCAATTCCATATTAGACTCCGAGTTTGCTGCCCTACTGACAAAGCCTATGGAACGCAAACCGATGGGTGACACCGGAAACGGTGTTGCCTCCCGTTCAGGAAAGGAGAATGCTGGCTGATTGTCTATGCCACCAGACGCTTTCTTTCAGGCGTCTTTTCGTTTGGCCTGAATTCATCGGAGGAGAGCACACGGTACCCGGATGACTGGGAAGGTTCGGTCGGATGCAAGCTTCACGAAAGAAGATCCATTAATCAAGGAGGCGAACAAACATGAAATTTAACAAAAGAAATCTATTACTGATTGCCCTGATTCTAATGCTTACACTGGTCACCGCCTGCAGCCCTGCCGCTCCGGCTCCTGCGGAAGAACCTGTCCCTGCAGAGGAACCGGCCCCCGCGGAAGAACCGGCCGAGGAACCCGGAGATGATTTTCCGGAACTGACCAACACCGAAATGATTCTGGCCACCACCACGAGTACGGAAAACAGCGGACTGCTGGATTTCATTCTTCCTGACTTTACTTCTCAGTATGGCATTGATGTGAAAGTCGTCGCCGTTGGTTCCGGTGCCGCCCTGCAGATGGGGGCAGACGGGGAAGCAGACGTCCTGCTGGCCCATGCCAAAGCTCGTGAGCTGGAGCTGGTGGAAGCCGGCGACACCCTGGAGCGTTTTGACGTCATGTACAACGACTTTATCATTGTCGGTCCGCCGGAGGATCCCGCCGGGTTGGCGGAAAACACTCCGGCAGATGTCGTGGCCGCCTTTCAGCGGATCATGGATGAGGATGCCACCTTTGTCTCCCGTGGAGACGACTCCGGCACTCACATCATGGAGCTGAACCTGTGGAAGGAGATCGGCGTGGAGGATCCGGAAGGCTCCTGGTACATTTCCGCCGGCCAGGGCATGGGCGACGTGATTCAGATGTCCAACGAACTGGAAGGGTATACCCTGACCGACAGGGCGACCTACCTGTCGATGCTGGATGCCATTGACCTTGTCATCATGGTGGAAGGCGACACCAAACTCTTCAACCAGTACGGCGTACTGGCCGTGAATCCGGAGAAGGGTGACCACATCAACTACGCAGCTGCCGCCCGTTTTGTCGACTGGATTCTATCGCCTGGAACCCAGGACCTGATCAGCCAGTTTGGCATGGAAGAGTTCGGGGCCCCTCTGTTCTTCCCCAACGCGGAATAACGCAGGATCATTTGCCGTTCAATGTTAAAGCTGCAGTAGGAGCGATACCATGCACCTAACGATCAACAATCTGACAAAAACCTATGACGCACATACAGTGCTGCAGGTACCCTCCATGGTAATCAACAGCGGTTCCTTCTGGGGCATCATCGGCCCCAACGGTTCGGGGAAGAGCACCCTGATGCGCATTCTGGCCGGTCTGAACGACCCTTCGACAGGATCCGTTTTGTATGACGGGCAGGCGTTGAACCAACAAATCAGCGAGTCCATAACACTGGTTTTTCAGAAGCCATACCTGCTGCGGACCAGCGTCTGCCAGAACATTGCCTACCCGCTTCAGCTGCGTGGATTCGAGAAAAAAGAAATTGTGTCACGAGTTAACCGCATGCTGGAAACACTGAATATCGGCTATCTGAGGGACCAGCGTGCCTGGACTCTTTCCGGTGGTGAAGCCCAGAAGGTGGCTCTGGCCAGGGCGTTGGTGTTCCGCCCCCGGCTGCTGATGCTGGACGAACCCACGGCCAATATTGACCCCACGTCCATTCTGATATTGGAATCGCGGATTCGCGACTATTATGATGAATATCAGCCCACGATCCTCATGGTTACTCACAATTTACAGCAGACAAAAAGGGTTTGCGACCTTGTCGCCTTTATGTACGAAGGTAAAGTGCTGGAGAGCGGCACGCTGGAAAGAATTTTTGAGAACGGTGACACTCGTGGTAACGAGCTGATGAAATCATTCATCAGGGAAGACCTGATGTAATCAGCCAACATAACCCACACCAGGTGCCTGCTGATTCTTTTACCGAATTCAGCAGGAAACCACTCATACTTTACTTGCCGCCGGCGACCGACCCTCCCCGGCGGCCCTTTTTTTCACGGACGAAAGCCCTGCCAATCATTGATGGCAGGGCTTTCGCAAGTTAACGGTTATCAGGCTGCTACTCTTTGCCGAACATCACGGAGGTTGCTTTGATGATGGCAACCAGATCGTCGCCTTCCTGAATGTTCAGCGATTCGGCCGATCCTTTGGTGATCAGGCCTGTGACCACAACACCTTCAGCCACTTCTACCTGCACCTCGGAGGTGGTGACGCCGTGAATCACTTTCACCACTTTTCCTTTCAGCTGGTTTCTTCCGGTAATTTGCATTATTTCACCTCCTTCAAGGTAGGTTATCAAGTCATAAATCACAGAGTCCCTGGGAAGAAGCGCTTCCGGATCATGAGCAACAGCCACATGATCACCAGCGCCCAGGTCATACCCAAAATAAAAGCGATGATGCCGGTCAATACGGTGATGAGGGTGTCATCCGTTTTCCGGGCCGTTCGCAGCAATGCCAGACCCGAGTAAAACAGCAGCGCCCCCAGAGCCCCGAATGGAATGGTCTGTTCCAGCTGGGGTGTGGCAAACAGCATCGCTATAGCGAGCAGCACCACCCCGGAGATGATGTTGGAGCCGCCGGTGCGGGCGCCGAACCGGTACTGGGCCGCCAGGCCGCCGGCACCATGGCACATGGGGAAGCCGCCGAACGGTACAGAAAACAGGCACATGGCGCTCATGCTGAAGAGCAGTTGTTTTTCCTGCACCTTTCGATCCAGCAGGTCCGAAATCAGCAGCGAGGTGGCCAGCACCGCATTTCCCAGGGTCAGAGGAATCTGGGGCAGGGTGGCCTTCACAAATCCCCCGCCCAGATCAGCCAGTGCCGGAAGGGAGAAAGCCGGCAGTGTCATGAACGATACTGGGGGCGGTCCGAAACGGAAGAGCCCCACCCCAATGCCCACCAGAAAAACAATGAGCGCAGAAACATCCAGCCGGTTGGAAAACGTATAAAACAGAATGATGGCAAAAGACACAAAACCCAAGGCAGGATCCTGCCACATCATCTGCAACGCCTGCCGCATCAGGGTCAGCGACAGCCCCAGCTGAATCCCGCGGATCAGCGGTACAGGCACCACTTTTTTGATCAGATCCATGGCACCGGTGAGGGCGATCAGGAGTAATATGATGCCCATGCCGATACCGGCGCCGGCAATTTCGCCGGAAGACAATCCTTCGGCGATGGCAATGACACCGATGGCTTTCATCGGTTCCACCGGCATGGGAAGTTTGTAATAGAGTCCGGTAAAAATATAGGCGATACCAAAAAACAGCAGCATTACCGACAGGTCCATGTCTGTCGCAACCGAGACGCCGATGACAATCGGCAGGAGTGTACCGTAATCTCCCAGTGCCCCGGCGGTTTCTTCCATGGTAAAACGAAAATCCTTCTCTCTCAGTATCCTCACTCCCCAACGGTGACCGGTTTCTGTTCTGATAAGAATAAAAAAGCAGAACATCCCTGTACGCATCAGAAAGGTTCTGTCGGTCCGGCTTGCAGCCAGAGATCCTCGCTTCTTTTCCGCACCGGGAGGCACCGCCGTTTCCGGCAATACCCATCGCTTCCGCCGCATCGCCATCGCCTAAGCGGCTGGAAGTCAGAAGTCATGTAAAAGATAGGTTTCTTATTATATATCCAATTTTGGTGGAAATAAACACTGCCTGTTGTGTCTGATGCGGATCTGGGAAATGAGCTGAATCATTGAGCAGATGAAACCTGCACACAAGAGATGGGCAACATGGAAATCAAAGTAGAGGATGCAGCTGGTTTACCACTCATCCTCCCGTATCCGCTCTCGAAAAAACCTGCTGATCCATTTATGCTGAGGTTAATGAGAGGATAGCAGTAGCGGAACAACCGGCCTTCGGGCCGGTTTTTCTGTGATGCCTTGCCATTAATGGGTAAATGTAAGTATTGGAGAGGTCATGTTCATCCATGATCCAGCTGCCCTCTGTGCAGTCAACGCCTGATGACCGATTGCTGACAGTCCTTCACATGCGAAGTCGAGGGGTCAGGTAAAGAAGGGAATCCGCTGTCGAAAAATTGATTATCCGTCCAGGTGGATGATCTGAAAGGCTTCAAAGGCTTATGGGTTGCCTTTATTAACCTAAATTCACGATACAAGGATGAGAAAAATGAAGAAAAGATGGAGCAGCAAGATGATAGTGGGAGTGATTCTTTTGCTGGCAGTCACCCTGGTGGCGGGCGGCACCGCCGCCCTGGCGATGACGGGGACTCTCTCCGTGGACATCACTTACCGGAATATCCAGATCACCGTCAACGGTGACCGGGTGGCCGTTCCGGTGGGAAATGAGCCCTTTATTTACCAGGACCGCACCTATGTGCCTCTCCGGGTGGTTTCTGAAGCCCTGGGCTATGATGTGGACTGGGATGGGGACACTTCCACGGTGATAATTGAACCGGAAGATGACCTGCCGGTGAACGGAGCGGCGGAACCGGAATGCGACGGCTGCTGGGACTATCAGCCCACCACCATGAAACCCCTGGACGGCTGGGAGGATGTGAATCTGGAAGGCCTTACCCGGGAAGAACTCCTGGAGGTACTGGGATGCCCGCCTCATGTGATCCGCATGACTTCTGTGGTCAGCGAAGACTTCAACCGGGAATTGTGGGTGTATCACCCCTACGAGGAAGACCCCACCGGCCTGTATGTCTGGCTGAAAGGAAATGTCTTCCACGAATCCACCCTTGACGAATTCAATGGATTCGGATGCTACCAGATGACAGACATGGATTTTTGGGAGTAACACCAGGCTGATCAGGCACTGGCAGCCGTTTGTGTTAACCAGCGGCACATCATCGATGGTTTTTCCATCCATGGTGTGCCGTATTTTGATCTGCAGGATTTCAGGAGAATCCATGCCATTTGTCCTGTACATGTTTACACTCAAAAAGATGGGGACGGTACTTGACAAAATGAAAAAGAGGAACTATACTGATAGTAAGGCGGTGATCTCATGGCCCGACAGGCAAGAAATGCAAACACATACGGCATTTATCACATCTTTCAGCAGGGACATGGCGAAAGACCCCTGTTCACCAGCGAAGAAGACCGCGTCACCTGGCTGCAAATGGTTGCGCACGCCAGAGAAAAATTTCACTTCAAGCTTTATGCGTACTGTGCCACCAACCCCCAGGAGTACCATCTGGTGCTGAACCTGCAGGGTGGTGACATTTCCAAGGTAATGAAAAGCATCAACATTGCCTATGCCATGTATGCCAAATGCAGCGGTCATTTGTTTAAGGACCGCTATAAAAGTGCGTTAGTCGAAAACAAAGAGCAGCTGCTGGCCCTGATGGCCCTGATTCACCGGCGTTCCCGTGCCCAGGATGGCACGCCGGACCTCTACAACAGTTTTTGCTGTTACCGCGGTCTGGTGAAAGAACAGATGGTGCCCCTGGACATGGCGGATCTTTCGATGCTGGAAGAAGTGGTTCAGACCAGCAGGGAAGGCGGAAAAACGTGCAACCAGTGCATTCAGTCCATGGACGATGCCCAGGCGCATCTGAGAAAAATCTTATCGCACAGCCAGGTGGATCCAGATGAACTAAAGAAAGACAAAGCGTACCGCAATCAGCTGATCATCCGTTTTCGCCACGAAACGACCCTGAGCCTGAAGGAACTGGGGCAGTTGTTTGGCGGGTTGTCAGAATCGGCGGTCAGTAAAATTATCTCCGGGTATTATGAAGGAAGCAGCTAAAAGCGTACTGCTGCGGATGCATTCAGGCAGCGTCGTAGATTGGACAAGAGAATACGTCGACAGGATAGAAGGTTCGACGTTTATTTTTACAAAGAAATTCAAGTAGCGTCACTATTATGGATCGATTCGATACAGGGAGGATGAAACAAATGGAACTTTTTTTTGATCTGGGGCTGAACAACCCGAAACAGGAAGATCCGGTGGAAGAAATTCCTTCCTCCGTTGATGTGGCTATCATCGGTGGCGGTCCGGCCGGGATCAGCGCGGCCATTTATGCCCAGCGAAAAGGATTACCCACCCTGGTAGTCACGGATCAAACAGGGGGGCAGGTGAATGACACATCGACCGTGGAAAATTATCCCGGTTTTTCAACGATTTCCGGGGAAGCCCTGGGGAAAAAATTCTATGAGCAGGCCCGCGAACTGGGGGTGCCTTTTATCAAAGACGTCAGAGTGGCGCAGGTCATCCCGGAGACAGACGGCCGCAAAACCATCGTGCTGTCCAATGGAAAAAGCTACACGGCCCGGGCAGTGATCGTCGCCACCGGCAGCACCCACAAGAAATTGGAAGTCCCGGAGGGGTGGTTTACTGCGCCATCTGTGACGGCCCCCTGTTCCAGGGACGCCGGGTGATTGTTTCTGGAGGAGGCAACGCGGCGGTGGAGGCGGCCATCGACCTGTCCAAAATTGCTGCACAGGTGACCCTGGTTCACCGCAGCCAGTTCCGGGCAGACAAAATTCTGCTGGACCGTCTCCACCAGATTGACAACATCGACGTGCACCTGCAAACCCAGATCATGGAGATCCTGGGCGATCAGCGGGTCACTGGCGTGAAGGTGCGGGATCAAGTCACCCGAAAGGAAAGAGTCATGGAAACAGACGGCGTCTTTATCGAGATCGGGTATTCGCCCAACACCCAGGTTGTCGCAGGCCTGGTGGACATGAACGAAAAGGGCGAAATCATCGTGGACCACAAAATGCAGACCAGCCTGCCGGGGATTTTTGCGGCGGGAGATGTGGTGGAAGGACCGTACAAGCAAATTGTGATTGCAGCGGGAGATGGTGCCAAAGCGGCATTGTCTGCCAATGAATATATCAATATCATGACCAATGAGGAGGAAATGAACAATGAAATTGCTTAATGACGAAGTACGATCACAATTGGAAGCAGTCTTTGAAACCATGGAAAAGGATGTCACCATTGCCCTGTTCACCAGGGAAGACCCCTGCGAAACCTGCCTGGAAACAGACACTTTCCTGGAAGAACTGACTACTACCAGCAAGCAGATTCACCTGAAAAAGTATGACCTGGACAAAGACAAAGAAATGGCGGAAAAATTCAATGTGAACATGGTTCCATCCATCGTGTTGCTGGACCAGGAAGAACAGTATCAACGGATCAAGTTTAATGGTATTCCCGCCGGGCATGAAATCAATTCCTTCGTGAAAGGGATTCTGGAAGTGTCCGGAGCCGGGGCGCCACTCACCGGCGACGTCATGAACCGGTTGTCAGAGGTGAAGGAACCGGTCAACATCAAGGTCTTTGTCACCCTCGGCTGCCCACATTGCGCAGGTGCGGTGGAAAAGGCCCACAAACTGGCCCTGTCCAATGCACACATTGACGCTGAAATGATCGAGGCGCAGACGTTCTATGACTTGTCGGAAAAATTCAATGTGTCCAGTGTGCCCAAGATTGTGATCAATGATCAGTATGACTTTGTCGGTAACCAGCCCCTGGAAACATTCCTGGAAGAAATCGAAAAAACCCAGCGCGTTCATTAAACAGCCATAAACCCCGCCGCCAGGACCGTTTAATCCGGTTGAGGCGGCTTTTTTTCTATCTCTGGCACCTCAAAGCAGCAACAGAAAAAGGGCATGCCTGAATTCATCGGAGAAGAGTCCCTGGTAGCCGGATGGTTGGAAAGGTTCGTCCGGATGCAAGCTTCACGAAAGAGGTTCTCCTTTTATCCTTTTATTGAGTGGCATATGTCCCGATTTTCCTGTTCGGATTGTTTCGGTCGGCAAGAAAGGGTATACTGTATGATGTTATTGACGGTTATCAATGTTTAATTGTTCACAAACACAGGAGGCAGATTATGGATAAACAGCAAATCAAAGGGGTACTCATTCTTATCGTGATGACAGCTGTCATTTTGGGGTCTCTGTCCATGACCGGGACCACCGGCGCCACAGCGGCGGAAGCCCTGACCCTTACCGGCAGCGGCCAGGGATACAACAGCGAAATCATCTTGGAAGTCACCATGGACGGCGACACCATCACCGCCATTGACGTGGTGGAAGCCGGCGACACTCCCGGACTTTCCGACAATGCCTTTGACACCATCATCGAAGCGGTGCTGGCCAGCCAGACCGTGGAGGGTGTGGACGTGGTGACAGGGGCCACCGGTTCCAGTGAAGGCATCCTGAGCGCCATCCGCGACGCCTTGGGCGGCGAAGCTGGTGCGGCTGAGACAAACGCAGAAGTTGACGAAACAGCAGAAGCAGAAGCTCCGGCAGAAGCACCCGCCGTGGTGGAAGGGGACACGTATACCGGATCCGGACAGGGTTATAACAGCACTATCACCGTGGAAGTCATCATCACCGAAGACGGCACCATCGGCGCCATCAACGTGGTGGAAGCCGGCGACACCCCCGGACTCTCCGACAACGCGTTTGATGCCATCATCGAAGCGGTGCTGGCTGAGCAGTCCGTGGAGGGCGTGGACGTGGTGACAGGGGCCACCGGTTCCAGTGAAGGGATCCTGGAAGCCATCCGCGACGCTTTAGCCCAATAATCCAGCAGCCTGCAAAATCCCCGACGGGAAGTTCCCTGTGAACCTTCCGACGGGGATTTTTATTGTTCCTGCAGCCGCTGATGGTGTTTGTTTTCCGCTCATCAGAACAGACCGTGACGGAGGAGAAGTTCAGACAAAAATGATTTTCAAAGAACCATTGACAGGACATCTTATTCGAGGTAGTATATGAGTAAAATCGAATATAAGAATATAACCATGTACTGATGAAGGAGGAGTCACATGGAAAAGTTGTTTAAAACCCTGGGCGACCAGAACCGCCTGCGGATTATCAATCTGCTAACGCATGATCAATTTTGCGTGTGTGAGCTGGAAGTCATTCTGCAGACCACACAATCCAATGTTTCCCGTCATTTATCCCGCTTACGGAACGAAGGAATCATTACCTATCACAAGAAAGCTCAATGGGTCTATTATTCCCTTTCTAAAAGCTTTGAGGGGGAACACCCGCTGCTCTTTCAATATCTCAAGCACAGAATGGCACAGGATCAAATTTTTCTCGACGATACACAGCGATTGGAGTGTTACAAAGCAAGCGGCGAAAACTGTGAAACTCTGAAAGATAAGGAAAATGTCATCTTTGCCAGCTAACGAGGCTGTGAGAGATTCCATTCATCGCCAGTATCTGACAAATTCTACGGAGGTGTCCAGCATTGGAAAAAGAACAAGCACAAGGCATTGGTTTTTTTGAACGTTATTTAACGGTTTGGGTGGCGGCCTGCATCGTGGTAGGGGTGGCCATCGGCCAGCTTTTACCCGTGGTCCCCGAAACGCTTAGCCGCTTTGAGTATGCACAGGTGTCAATCCCTGTGGCAATCCTCATCTGGCTGATGATTTACCCCATGATGCTGAAAATTGATTTCACCAGCATTGTGGCGGCGACCAAAAAACCAAAGGGCTTAGTGGTGACCTGTGGAACCAACTGGCTGATCAAACCCTTTACCATGTATTTGATTGCCGCGTTTTTCCTGAAAGTGCTCTTTCAGAACTTGATCGCCCCTGATCTTGCTAATGAGTATTTGGCAGGTGCCGTGCTCTTGGGAGCTGCTCCCTGCACCGCCATGGTCTTTGTCTGGAGCCATCTGACAAAGGGCGACCCGGCCTACACGTTGGTACAGGTGGCTGTGAACGACCTGATTTTGTTGGTGGCCTTTACACCCATCGTGGCATTCCTGCTGGGGATCAGTGATGTCTTCGTGCCATATGACACCCTGCTCCTCTCGGTGGTCCTTTTTATCGTCATCCCTCTCGCGGGAGGATATGTGTCACGGAAGCAAATCATTCAAAAAAAAGGCCTGGACTATTTTGAAAATGTCTTCCTGAAAAAATTTGACAATGTCACCATTGTTGGGCTGCTCCTGACACTGATCATTATATTCACCTTCCAGGGCGATGTAATCCTGTCCAACCCGTTGCACGTACTGCTCATAGCCATCCCGCTCACCATTCAGACTTTCTTCATCTTTTTCATTGCCTATGGCTGGGCAAAGGTCTGGAAATTACCGCACAACATTGCGGCACCGGCAAGCATGATTGGTGCCAGTAACTTCTTTGAACTGGCAGTGGCAGTGGCCATTACTCTCTTTGGATTAACCTCCGGCGCTGCTTTGGCAACCGTGGTGGGGGTGCTGGTGGAGGTGCCGGTCATGCTGACCCTGGTGCGCATTGCCAATAAAACACGGCACTGGTTCCCGGAGGCGGCAGATGCAAGAGTGACCTCATCAAACCAAGTCGACTGAACAGGGAGGAATCATGATGTTGCTGGAAAAAATAATGATTTGCACCGATTTTTCTGAACCGTCAAAGCAGCTGCTCCATTGTCTGCCAGAAATGAAAACAGCCGGGCTGAAACATGTGGTGCTGATGCATGTGGTGGATGTCTATTCTGCCGGTGGCAACGCCCTGGCTTTCCAGCAGAATAACCTGGAAAAGCTGCATGTGACCAGGGAAGAACTGGAAAAAATGGGCTTAACCGTCACCGTTGCCGTGCCCATTGGTTTTCCGGCGGAAGAAATCGAAAGAACGGCTGTCGAAGAAGATGTCTCGCTGATCCTCGTAGCTTCCCAGGGCAAGGGCTTTATCAGAAGCAGGTTCCTCGGAAGTACCACAGCTGACTTAATGCGTATTTCAACTGTTCCTTTGCTGATCGAAAAGTTCAAGGATCTTGATGAAGACAATTGTGTCCTTTACTGCAAGGAAAAATTTGCCAAAGTATTGGTGCCAACTGATTTTTCGAAGTTTTCGATGAACGTGATCCAGAAGATCAAGCAATCTACATTCATTGGAGAAGTTGTGTTGGTTTCTGTAATTGAAACCAGCGGAAGCCAGGAAGCTTTTGAAAAAGAAAAAGCAGAGATCGAAGACAAGCTGAAAAAATTACAGTCAGCATTTACCGATAATGGCATCAAAGCCAGTTATCGCATGGGAGAAGGAACCGCTTCCAGAAATATCATTGACATTGGAGAACAGGAACAGGTCACACTCATTGCGTTTTCAAAAAGGGGTGCAGGAAGGGTCAGAGAATTACTGGTGGGCAGTACCGCAGAAGCCCTGGCAAGAAGGTCACAGGTACCGGTGATGATCTTCCCTGCCAACCGATAACCAAATTTTAATCGTGTCAGAAGAACAGCTCAGCGGACCCTGCACCGAGGAAATGGCAGCCTTCGACAAATTCATCGATTTCATGGAAACCGATATCTATGACGTGGTGATCTTCGACACCGCTCCCGCCGGGCACACCCTGCGCCTCCTGGAACTGCCCATGGACTGGAGCAAACAAATTCAGCTGAAGGCAGGCTTATCGGCCTCCGTCAGTGAAGAAGACCTTCGGCAGAAAGCCCGGTTTGACAAAGTGATTGACATGATGAAGAACCAGGAGACGACTACCTTTTCGTTTGTCATGTACCCGGAGCGAACCCCGATTATTGAAGCGTTTCGGGCGTCCCACCGACCTCTGCGTGACAGCTGGGGTCGGTTTTAATGTTTTAGGATACGTTTTTACCCGATACGATTTACGTAAAGGATGCCGAAAATTAGTTGACAAAGGAAACAAAATGCAGTAGACTAATAGTTGACGGTGGAAACTAAAAGAGAATTGGGGGAAATCAATGAACAACTGTATTCCGGAAATCTATCGCCTGATTCAGGACATTTCCTGGTATTTTGGCAACCAGGGCTTCGATGGTGAATGCTGCGATGGGTTGAGCCTGGTGGAATACATGGCCCTGAAGAAAGCCTATGACACGCAGTATGTCTCCATGCAGGAACTGGGGGTGATGCTAAACATTAGCAAAAGCGGTATCAGCAAGGTCATCGACCGCCTGGAAGCAAGATCCTACATCAAACGGGAACAATCCGCCAGTGACGGGAGAGTGTGCTGTGTGCTGCCAACGGAAGAGGGAGTGGATGCGCTGACCAGAATAGCCGGCCGTTACAGTGATTATCTGCAGGAAACACTGAGCGCAATGGAACCTCAATCGCTCCAGCGTATGGAAAAAAGCCTGCGGCTGCTCCTGGAAGCCATTCAACAAAAAGGATTCATAAAATAACCCGACGACAAGGAGTGAGCATCACTGAACACCTTATGGGAAACTCTGCGCTATTTTCTGATCATCACCCTGGAACTTGCCGTACTCTTTATCGGGATCAGCACCATCGTGGCCCTGGCACTTATGTATTTACCGGAAGAAAAAATCACCAACTGGATGGCGGGAAAAGGTATATTCGGCAATGTGGTGGGCGCCGTCTTTGGATCGCTCACCCCTTTTTGCGCCTGTTCCACCATTCCCATGACGCTTGGCTTCTTAAAAATGGGCATACCGTTTGGCGTGGTGATGTCCTTTGTGATTGCTTCTCCCTTACTCAACCCGATCATCATTGCCATGATGGCAGCCCTCATGGGGCTGAAAATCACGGCAGTCTACTTTGCGGTTACCTTTATGGGAGCCGTGGTCTTTGGGATTATCCTGGAAAAAACCGGCGGGGTCAAACTGGTGAAGAATGTCCGTCTTAAATCCGGAGGCCATGATCAACAGGAAGAAATACCCACCGCATTTAAAGAAAAAATGAAAGTGGCGTTTATGAAAGCCTGGGAAGATTTTAGAAGTGTGCTGATGTATCTTCTTGTGGGAGTGGGGGTAGGTGCGGTCATCTACGGCTATCTTCCGGAAGAGTTAGTCTTAAGATTTGCAGGTCCGGGGAATCCCCTGGCCATTCCCGTGGCCGCCCTCATCGGGGTGCCTCTTTATATTCGGGCGGAGTCAGCCATCCCCATCGGGCTGGCACTGATGCAAAAAGGCATGAGCACCGGAACCGTGATTGCCCTGATTATAGGCGGTGCCGGCATGGCCATTCCGGAAATGAGCATGCTCGCCGGGATCTTTAAGAAGAAGCTGGTTGGTGCCGTGGTATCAGTGATTTTTTTCACTGCAGTCATTGGGGGATTTGTTTTTAATCTGATTTAATGGAGCAGAGAAGGATCCACATTGCAAAGGAGAATGTCCGATGAAACATGAAGAAAAGAAAAAAGGGTTGTTTGGAAGCATATTTGGATCGGAGAAAGAAAAAAACAGCTGTTGCCAGATCGAACTCGAAGAGTTAACGGAAGTGAACAGTGACCATGCAAGCGACAGCGACGCCACAGGTGAAAAGTTTAACATCACTGAGTCACAGGAGCCACCAACAGATCTTTTGATTCAAGACAGCTGTTGCTCCGGCGGTTCCGGCTGTTGTGATATCTCAATGGATACTCCTGTTGATAAAAAACGGATTGCTATTGACCTGTTATACCTGGACTTAAGTGTGTGTACACGGTGCCAGGGAGCGGATACCAGTCTTGATGATGCGCTGGCGGATGTTTCAAGGGTGCTGGAAGCGACTGGTGTGGACGTGGTTGTCAATAAAGTGCATGTGCTGACGGAGGAACTGGCGAAGAAATATGAATTTGTCAGTTCACCGACGATTCGTGTGAATGGGCGTGATATCCAGCTGGAGGTCAAAGAAAGTCTTTGTGAATCCTGCGGTGATTTATGCGGAGATGAGGTGGATTGTCGTGTATGGGTATACCAGGGTCGGGAATACACGGTCCCGCCCAAAGCAATGATCACCGAGGCGATCCTGAAAGAAGTATACGGCAACAACGAAAGGGAAAAAGAAGAGCAGGAATATCACATGCCGGAAAACCTGAAACGGTTTTATGAAACCATGAAAAAGAAGAATGGCGGCATTTCAGAGGGGTGCTGTTAATCGAATATGAATTAAAGGACTTAACCTCGCAGCTTCTGGCCATATCCAGACAGGGTTTCAGATCGTCCACCACCAACATTTACAGGGGTTCAGCCCGAAAGTCCGCATCATTTTTTCCAGGGCATAGGGATTGGGCTTCCGCTGGGCCTCCTCCAGTTCCCGCCCGAAAATCCTGTCCGGGGGGATGGCCGCGTGATGCTGATCATCGCGGAGAATCTGGTCACTTTCTGTTCACTGGGATCCCAGCTCACATTGCCGCCCATTGCCTGGGCCACAAACCGCAGAGGGAGAAGGGTTCTGCCATTATCTATCATTGGCGGGGCGTCGAGACGGGATCGCACATCATTTACGAAGTGAATCGGTTTTCCCACCCGGAGAAGCGTGCGGTTCAAGCCTTTGTCACGAAGCACAAAGGGTCTTTCGTCGGAGCTCTCATCAGAAAATTCATCGGAAAATTCGTCAGAGAAATCGTAGCCTGTGTAATCAGAGATGCCGTCCGTATTTTCATCAGAGTCTTCATCATAATTTTCGTCAGAAATCCCGTCGCTGACAGAAACCGGGAAAAACCCAGGTGGCTCATTAGGCAATCGATGAACATTTTTTGGCTGGTCTTTTGAAAGACCAACAGCCGAAAAGTGAAAAGGCAACCCTGCTTCTTAAGAAGGGTTGCCATTTTTAACGAAGGTGGATTTATTCAAGAGCCAACAAGACGCCGTTTTTCGAGATGGAAGTCTCCGTGCACCGGCTCAGATCAAAGCAGCAGGGTCGTTTTTTGCCGGACTGCAGCATGGAGCAGGTTGCCTCAATGCGCTTTTGACGGGTGGCCGCATTGCTGGTGAAACGGATCCAGCGGAGCCATTCCCAGCGCGCCCGAACCGTGACCCTGTTCCATTGATGAAGCGCCCCGGCGGCAGTTAGAGCCTCCTCCACATCCAGCGGCACATCGGGCTCAAACCAATCCTTCATCGGGGAAACCTCCAGAAACACCCGATCACCCACATCCGCCTGAGCGGCGTTGGACAAGGCATCACTCACCCTGAACCAGTGACTTCCCATACCGTCCGGCTCCAGCGGAGCTTCAAAGGGAATACCATTCATCGTTCCGCTGACCATCACCATGCCGCGGGAGGGCAATTCTTTGCTGGCGTTCATTGGGAATCGAAGGATTTGCCAGGTGTTGATGTCATAGAGACTGGTTTCAAACCGGATTTCATGCATCCTGATCACTCTTTCCCATGAAAATCTGCCATCAAACCTTATAGTAGATAAGTAATACCCATTCGTGAATCAGTGTAAGCCGTCATTTAGAACTTCACCTGATCGGTTGATCATCTATTTTATCCATCCCGAGTGCAATTCATCCTTTCAGGGTGATTTGTTTCTAGACAGTCAGCGACCTATTCCAATTTGGAACGGGTAATCGTTAAACCGGAATTGTTCGAATGATCAAAAAATGGTATAGTCAACCCAGATATCCTGTCTGACCTGTTATTCGGGTTCATCACGATGAATTCTGGAAAACGATTGCACTGGTATTTTTATATCCCGTGACAACCAGGATAACAATAAGCAAAGGAGTGATCATGAATGGCGAAAGCATTGGAAGGCGTACGGGTATTGGATCTCACGCAGTATTTATCTGGTCCTCATGGCACATCGGTACTTTGTGAGCTTGGAGCTGAGATTGTAAAGGTGGAGCGGCCGGGATCCGGTGAACCGGAACGGAAAGCCGCACCAATGACGCCAAAGGGTGAATCGTATCAGTTCATTGCGTATAACCGGGGGAAGAAGAGCGTCACGCTGAATCTGAAGAACCCGGAAGGGCTTGAGATCGCCAAAAAAATGGTGGCCCGATGTGATGTGCTTGTCGAAAATTTTGCTCCCGGTGTCCTGGAGCGCCTGGGTCTTGGTTATGAAGTGGCCAAAGAAATAAACCCCGGCATTATCTATGCCTCCATTTCCGGTTTCGGCCAGACGGGTCCCCGCCGTGACGAGATCACCTACGATATGGTGGGCCAGGCCATGGGAGGGCTCATGAGTGTCACCGGCTATGAAGGTGGAGAGCCACTCAAGGCAGGCATTTCCCTTGCCGACTATATGGGAGGTTATAACGCTGCCATTGCCATCCTGGCTGCACTGCATTACAAAAATGTCACGGGGGAAGGGCAGTACATTGATATTTCCATGCAGGACAGTATCTGGGCCATGGTTTTCCCTGATCGCGCCAATTACTTTGATACACTGGTTCCGCCTCAGCGAATCGGCAACCGGCTCAGCAGTTCTTCACCCTTCGGATCCTATCATGCCAGGGACGGCTATGTGGTGATCTGTACCATAACGGACGGCCAGTGGCAGAATGTCCTCAAGGCCATTGAACGGGAAGACCTGTGCGACGATGAACGATTTATCACCCGGGTGCAGAGGGCAAAAAACATGGAAGAAGTTGAAAGCCTGGTGAACGACTGGCTGAAGGACAGAACCGTCGAGGAAGCTCTTGCGGTCTTGAAGAAATGCAAGGTTCCCGCTTCTTCGGTTCCCACCTTTGAGCAGGTGGTTAATGATCCCCAGATCCAGCATCGGGAAATGATCGTTGAAGTGGAGCAGCCAATCTCCGGGAAAGTCAAAGTGGGCGGATCCGTATACAAAATGTCGAAGACGCCGGGGAACCGAAAGCTTTCCATCCCCCTGGTGGGCGAGCATAACCAGGAAATCTATGGGGATTTACTGGGTCTTGATCCGGAAGAAATGGAGCGGCTCAAAAGAGAAGGGACCATCTAAAAAGCTTTTTCTGAGGAATGCACCGGTTTATCTGTTTACATGCAGGGTAATCATCCAATAACAAGACCGTCAAAGCCGGCCTTTGGGCCGGTTTTGTGATGTGAAAAAGGTGATCATCATGAACGAAAACCTGATTGCACCCTGCGGTATGAACTGTGGTGTGTGCATCGCCTATCTTTTTATGCAACATGATGTCAACAAACAGGGTTTTCACCGGAAGTATTGCCCGGGATGCATCCCGCGAGGAGAGCACTGCACCCACATGGGCCATCACTGTGAACTGCTGAGGAAAGGAAAGGTCCGGTTCTGCTTTGAGTGCACGGATTTCCCATGCAAGAGGCTAAAGGCATTGGACCGGCGTTACCGAAAAAAATACCACATGAGTATGATTGAAAATCTGGAAACCATTCGCCGGCATGGCATGGATGAATTCCTGAAAAAGGAAGAAGAAAAATGGCGGTGCAGGGAATGCGGCGGGGTTGTCTCCTGCCACAATGGCCTGTGCCTGGAATGCCAGATTGACACCCTGCTCCGGAACAAAAAATATCGCTGGAACGAGGAATGACGAGCTGGATTCATTGAGGAAGGCAAAGAGAAGATAGCTGAATTAATCCAGGAAATGAGGATTTTAGTGGACGAATGAACAGGAGTATAGTGTGGGAAGGATCCGGAAATGATCGAAATGCCTGAAGCAATAGTGCTGGCTCAGCAGATCAATGAAACGGTGAGCGGAAAAAGAATCAGGCAGGCAGTGGCAGCCCAGTCGCCCCACAAATTTGCCTGGTACCATGGTGAACCGGAAAAATACCATGAATTGCTGGCAGGTAAAGCCGTTGGTAAGTCACAGGTATCGGTGCAGCTATGTTTCAGCAAGGAACATTTTCAAAAAAACCCCATGGGTTAATGGACATCAGATATGTTGTCCTTGATTATTATTGCTTTATGTTCTTCCTTGCTGGACTCATAGATGAATACAGACTATCGATTCATCCTGTCATTCTGGGAAAAGGAAAACCTCTATTTGTTGACTTGAACGAAAGGCAAAATCTCAAATTAATAGACGTAAGAAAGTTCTCTTCAGGCGTTGTGCAGCTCTGTGATGATTCCTATTGATAAATCGAAACTGTTTGACAAATCCTGATAAAGGGCAACAGCGTGATTTTTCATGACAGAATGGTTGAACTGGGATGGGTGCATATGCGAGAAATTGTCGTGAGGCTATAACCCTGAGAATGATTAAATCATTTTAGGGTTTTTTAATATTGATTAAGGTGTCAAAAGCACCATAAAACACCCAGAACCCAACATTTTACAACCCCCAAATTTGCGATCATAAACCCAGGAAATTCACCGACAAAAATGCCTTAAAAGTACTGGAAATGCTATATTTCAGGTCGATAATATGATATACTAAGCCTATATCAACGAACCCTGAAAGGTGGATTTCCATGGCGTTTAAACCCAACAGCACCCAGCAGATCCATTTCGATGATGCATTCCTCAACTTACCATCCCGGGCCCAGCATTTTGTGCAGAAATCCTGGGCCATGGGTTTTTCAGAAATTGTCTTTCCGGTCATCAACGAAAAACGGTTTGCTGTCTTGTACAGTGACAACCCGGCTTCCCGGCCGAATGCACCTGTCAACGCAGTCATTGGTTCACTGATGCTCAAAGAAATGTTTACGCTGACCGATGAGGATCTGTTGGAATCCATCCTGTGTGACGTCCGGTTTTAAGTGGCCCTTAGGGCCACCAGTTTCAAGGAACAACCCTTTAGTGACAGAACATTCAACCGGTTTCGGAAAAGATTCTATCAGCACGAACTTGAAACAGGCGAAGACCTGCTAAAAGATGAAATGGAAGCCCCGGCAGAAACCTTTGAAAAGATGGATCGCCAGGAAGAAAAAACCACCCTGGATGAAGTACAGGCACTTTTTGTATTGGACACGGACCACAAAAAGGTCATCAAGTGTCCGGCAGGCCAGAAACCGTACAAGACACGATTCGATGAAAAACCCGGCACCTACAGAGCCTCCTTCAGTCGAGGCACCTGTGATGACTGTCCCCTGCGGGACAGATGTGGCGTCAAGTTTCTAAAGAAATTCGCTTACGTCATGGTGTCAGAAAAAATGGTGACCCGAGCAGCTTATCTTCAAAAGATGTCCTCTTACGACAGGCAAAAGACAGGCAGTCCTCAGAAAACACTATTGGAAAGACGAATCAAAGCCTTGGAGTTAGCCGGAAGGGCAATTGAACAAAGTGATTTATTGTTTGTTCATAGTGAATGGGGAGAGATCTCATGAGAAAAGTAGTCCTAAATTTAGCAATAAGTTTGGATGGTTATATATGTGACAATGATGGTGGGTTTGACTGGATAGGCGGTCATGGAGATAGTAATCTGGATACAATTGAAACTGATAATTTTGATACATTTCTTGAGTCTGTTGACACGGTGGTCATGGGATCTATTGCATATGAAGATTGTGTGTTAACGGGTTTAGCTACTTTTGATGATAAGCAGATCATTGTAGCGACCACTCGCAAACTTGAGAGTAGAAAGAACGTGCGGTTCATTAATAAAGATATTAGCAGTGAAATTTTAAAGCTAAAAAATCAAGAAGGAAAAGATCTATTTATCTTTGGTGGAGCTGGGTTGGTGGAAAATTTAATGAATGCAGATATCATCGATAAATTCATTGTTGGCATCATACCAACTCTATTAGGCAAGGGCAGATCTTTGTTCAAAGGGACCTACAATGAAATTAAATTGCACTTAGATCGCATAACAGTTTCTGATGGCATTACGATATTGACCTATTCTAAAAGAAAACAAACTTAATCACCCGATCCAAATAACCCATAGAAGAACAACTCACCTAAATCACTCTGCACCTTTTTGTTCAGGTTTGCTTGCAGGGCCTTACTAATGGCGTTGATGTAAATTAATATCGACTCAGAGGAAAGATCTTTATCCAGTGATCCCTCGCGTTTTCCCTGATCGATGAGCTTCATAAAGAGAGGGATGGTTTTGTTTTCCCCATATTCATCGAGAAACTTCAGAATTTGCGGGTCCTTGATAAACTCAATCTGGT
Source organism: Bacillota bacterium (assembly GCA_033549305.1). Taxonomy (GTDB): domain Bacteria; phylum Bacillota; class Clostridia; order Peptostreptococcales; family Tindalliaceae; genus Anoxynatronum. The sequence goes on from JAWSUV010000020.1 coordinate 25,546, forward strand.
TAAAGATCTCATTAAAGTGATTACCAGATTCAATGGACACTTGCCGCATCGTAGTGACCTTTTCCTTAAATGTCAAATCGCTTTCAACCAACTCATCCAAATCACTCATAATATCATCCATCATTTTAAAGAAAGCCTGCCTTGCCAGGTTTTCTTTGCTTTCAAAAAAGTTATAGATACTCACTTGGGAAACACTGGCCTGATCGGCAATTTCAGCAATACTCACATTTTTGATGCCGTGCATTGAAAAAAGCTGGAGCGCTGCCTTTAAAATGTCTTTCTTCTTATTTTCCCTGCGAAGTTCAAATCCATTCATGTCATTCACCTCAACCTAAGTGTATCAAAAATTGTGAAATATATCAAGAAAATAGTTCATAAAACCATTGACATCATGGACTATAAGGTATAATATGAAATATATAGAAGAATTATTTCATATTTATCTGGAGGGATTTGTATGAACACATATGTGCTAGCGTTCAATGAAATTGATAAAACAAACCTGATGGAGGTTGGCGGAAAAGGACTGCATTTGGGGGAACTCTCCAAATTGGAAGGCATTATGGTGCCGGATGGTTTTTGTGTCACCGCTGAAGCATACAAAAACGCAGTGGTGCATCATCACGAATTCAGCGCATTGTTAGAGCAACTGTCCCTGCTGAAAGCCAGCGACATCGGAAAGATTGGGGACATCAGCAAGAAGATGCGTCAAGTCATTGAAGAAACAGAAATAGCTGAAGAAATAAAACAGGAAATCACCGCATCCATTGTGAGGTTTGGTGATCATAAAGCCTACGCCATACGTTCCAGTGCAACCGCTGAAGACTTGCCCCTGGCTTCCTTTGCCGGGCAGCAGGACACCTACCTGAACATCATGGGCATCGAATCCATTCTACATCACATTAAAAAATGCTGGGCGTCCCTGTTCACAGACCGGGCTGTCATTTATCGCATACAAAATGGATACGATCACCAAAAAGTATTTTTGTCCGTAGTGGTGCAGGAAATGATATTCCCTGAAGCTTCCGGCATTCTGTTCACAGCAGACCCTGTCACATTCAACCGTCATGTGCTTTCCATTGATGCCAGCTTTGGTCTGGGTGAAGCCCTGGTGTCAGGCATCGTCAACGCAGACAATTATAAAGTGCGGGACGGAAAGATCATTGATAAGAAAATTTCAGTAAAAGAGCGGGCAATCAGTCCGCTGAAACTGGGTGGTACAGTGGAAAGTGACATTGAAGAAGAAAAGCAAACACAGCAAACCTTAACGGATGAACAGATTTTACAACTGGAGTCAATGGGAAGACACATTGAGTCATACTTCGGACATCCCCAAGACATTGAATGGTGCCTTTTTGAGGGAGGTTTCTACATTCTTCAAAGCCGACCCATCACCACCCTATACCCCTTGCCGGCATCCGGTGATGCAAAGAACCGTATCTATCTTTCCTTGGGACATCTGCAGATGATGACTGAAGACATCAAGCCCCTGGGGATCTCCTTTTGCCAAATGCTGTCATTCTGGTTTGGGCAAAACCTGACGCCAGCCGGCGGCAGGTTGTTCATCGATGCAACCTATGACCTGGCTTCGCCCATTAGCAGGAAGGTACTCATAGCCAGTACCGGAAATGCAGACACCCTCATGAAAAATGCCATGCTGAACCTGATGAAGCGCAAAGAATTTGTCAAAAAACTGCCAAGAGGTAAAACATCCATCAACGCAGGCTCAGGCGCTTTGTCCTGGATTATTCCGGCCATAAAAGTGTACTGGAGGAATGATGAAAAAGCCGTTGAAACCCTCATCGCTTACAACGAAAAACAAATCGAAGACATGGAAAAGAAGATCAACACCCTGTCAGGCGACGACCTGTTTGCATTCATTGAAAAAGATACAGTGCAACTAAAGGCTGTGCTGACTGGCCGGGAAAACATGAAAATGATGGTGGTTGGAGGGTTTGTATCCAACTGGCTAAGCAAAAATTTGGGGAAATGGCTGGGCGAAAAAGGAGCCGTCGATGTGCTTGCCAAATCAGCAAGAAACAATGTGACCACTGAAATGGGGTTTGCACTTTTAGACATCGCAGACAAGGCGCGGCAATACCCAGAGGTGATTGATTATTTACACCATCCCTCAGAAGAGACCTTCTTTGAAGACCTGTCAAGGGTGGAGGGCGGAGAAGAAGTGGGAGCAGCAATCAGGGATTTTCTTGATAAATACGGTATGCGCTGCCCGGGCGAGATCGACATCACAAAGACACGTTGGAGTGAAGTACCAACGATGATAATCCCCATGATTCTCAGCAACATATCAAGGGTTGATCAGGGTTCCAGCAGTACCTGGTATGAACAGGGACGGCAGGAAGCCCTGGCGAAGGAACAGGAGCTTTTACGCCGGCTGGAACAACTACCCGGCGGCAAGAGAAAAGCCAAAAGAACAAAGAAGATGATTTCAGTTTTTCGAAATGTCATTGGTTTCAGGGAATATCCCAAGTACTCTTTCATCAAACGTTTCCAGATTTATAAAACAGCCCTGCTGAAGGAGGCCCATGCATTAATGGAAAAGGGGCTCATTAAAGAAGCGGAGGATGTCTACTACCTGTCTTTTGAGGAATTCAGAAATGCGGTTCACACACAAGCGCTGGATGATAGCCTCATTGCCCAGCGCAAAGAAGCGTACAAGCAATATGAAAAAATGACACCACCCAGGGTCATGACCTCTGAGGGGGAAGTGATCTCGGGCGCATACAACAAGGAACATGTGCCTGAAGGGGCTTTGGTGGGTGTACCGGTTTCGTCGGGCATCATTGAAGGAACAGCAAGGGTCGTGTTGAAGCTGGAAGATGCAATCATTGAAGAAGGAGACATTTTAGTGGCTGCCTTTACGGACCCCAGCTGGACACCCTTGTTCGTTTCCATCAAAGGGCTGGTGACAGAAGTGGGAGGGTTAATGACCCACGGCGCTATTGTGACCCGGGAGTACGGTATACCTGCAGTGGTGGGGGTGGAAAATGCCACCACCTTCATTCAAGACGGTCAGCGAATCCGTGTGAATGGCACAGAGGGGTATGTGGAAATAATCGAATGAGGTAACGCATATGAACGCAAAAGGAGAAAAGAAGCCTTTAAATAAAAACGTCATATTGTACTTGGGGGGAAGGGTTGTGTCTGACACAGGCACCAGCATCCAGATGATGATCATGCCACTCTACATCATTGATATGGGTGGGTCAGCCGCAACCATAGGCCTGTTTGCCTTCTTATCGTTACTGCCGGCACTCCTCGTCTATCCATTTGCTGGTGTGATTGGAGACCGGATGAACCGGAAAAAAATCATGGTTGCCACAGACCTGCTCAGTGGGGGAGTCATTCTAGGCTTGGGGTTGATGTCCCATTGGGGCCTGATGAGACTCCCCCTTTTATTGGTGGTGCAGGCTATGATCTCCTTGCTTAATGGGCTGTTTGAACCTGCCACACGAGGGATGCTGCCCCAGCTGGTGAATAAGGATGAATTGACCCGGTCCAATGCCAGGGTTGCCGCTGCCAGGAGTGGGTCTGTACTGTTGGGGCCGGTCATAGGAGCAGCCTTGTATGCACATGTGGGTGTAACCACAGTGTTTTTTGTAAACGGGCTTTCATTCTTATTGTCAGGCATCAGTGAGACGATGATCCGCTACACCCATTACCCTCAGAAAGTAACAGCAGGGGTCGGTGGAATGATGCATGACCTAATGGAAGGGGTAAAGTTTGTCGTTAACAATCATCTAATTCGCAAGCTGAGCTATTTTCTGCTGGTCATTTATTTTGTGATACAACCAGTGTTCAGCGTCATGCTGCCACTCTTCTTTAAGGGGAGTTTATCCTATTCAGACACATATTACGGCTATTTGCAAACAGTCGTAATAGCAGGTGCACTTCTGGGCAGCATTTTGGTGGGTTATTTGTTTGGCAGGAAAGAAAAAAAAGAGCAGATGACAACCCCGCTTATGGCAGGCTGCACCTTGCTCTTCATCGCAATGGGATTGTTTTCCATCTTGCTCTTTCCAGTCAGTTTAACAACACTGGGAAATGACACACGCCTCTATTTTGTTCTATTGGCAGGGGTGCTGGCACTTTTCAGCGGTGGATCCATGTTTATCTCTGTGCCGGTGCAAACGTATATACAACAGGCAACACCCAATGAATATATGTCCCGGGTCTTTTCCCTGGTGAGCATGATTTCTCGTGGAGGAATTCCCCTTGGCGCGTTGTTATTCGGCCTGATTCTGGAAAAGGCTGCCATGCACTGGACGGTACTGATCACGACTATACTGATGACAATTACCATGGTCATCTTTTTAACGTCACTCTCAAAAACAGAGGGAGTGAGTCGATGAACAGTCAAAAAGAAAGGTGGACCGAAAGAATGCTATACCTTTGATCAAAAAAGTGGTAATGTGTGTAATGGGAACGCCAATGGATACAGGCTGTCAACAGACGCAGAGTGGCAGTATGCCTGTAAAGCGATATCTTCTGTTTATAGATATGGCAAGACCGGGAAAATAGCCTTGTATGATGAGAATTCGGAAGGAAGGGGTCATCAGGCGGGTAAAAAACAGCTCAATAAATGGGGATGATATGATATGCTGAGAAACATATGGGAATGGTGCTGGGATTTGTATAATGGAAAATACCTAATTTTAGGAGGAAAACCATGAAATATGATCAACTGGACACACCGTCGCTGCTGATCGACCGTGAGATTCTAACGGACAACCTGAAGTTTATGCAGGCATACGCGGACCGCAGCCATGTGGCCCTTCGGCCGCATACAAAAACCCATAAAATGCCCCACATTGCCAACATGCAGCTGGAGATGGGAGCGAAAGGGATTACTGTTGCCAAAATCGGTGAAGCAGAGGTGATGGCGGAAAACGGCATCAATGATATTTTCATTGCCAATGAAATCATCGGCGATCAAAAATTCCAGCGGATTGTCAGGTTATCGGAGACGATCGATGTTTCATTCGGGGTGGACACGCCCTGCCAGGTGGAAGCGGCGGAAAGGATTTTTGCAGCTGCAGGTAAAAACGCACAGGTGCTGATTGAAATAGAAGTGGGAGAGAAGCGCTCGGGCATCATTGAAGAAACCGACTTTATTCAGCTGCTGGAAGCAATTAAATCGTCGCCCCATGTTCATTTTAAAGGCCTTTTCTCACACGATGGTCACAGCTACAGTGCTGCCAGCATTGAAGAGTGCTGCAGGATCTCCATGGAGGCTCAACGAAGAACCCTGCATTTTGCGGAGATTGCCAGGGAACAGGGGATGAACCCTGAAGTGGTGAGCATTGGCTCAACACCACCGCAAATGAACCAGTGCCAGATTCTTCCCGGCATTACAGAGATCCGTCCAGGGACATACGCGCTGATGGATGCTTCCCAGGGGAACGCCATCGGAAGTCATCAGCGATGTGCAGCCACTGTTTTGGCCTCGGTGATCAGCCGGCCGACTTCGGAACGTGTGATCCTTGATGTAGGGGCTAAAGGGATCACCAAGCAGGAACGGACAGCGGGGATTTGTGCGGTGCAGGGCAAAGGGCTGATCGTCGAATATCCAGGGGTCTTCATCCACGATGTCTATGACGAACATGCGATCATTTACCATCAGGATTTCCGTGAGAAGGTTAAGGTTGGTGAAAAAGTGCGCATCATTCCGGTGCACATCTGTCCGGTGTGCAACCTGTATGACAGCGCTGTGCTTGTTTCGGGAGAAGAAGTGATTGAGGAGATTCCGATCCTGTGCCGCGGGAAACTGCAGTGAAAAAAGGATCCAGTCATTTTGGAGGATCTGGAGGTGTCAACATGACCATATCTGAGCAATACCAGG
>JAWSUV010000021.1:0-30385 GCA_033549305.1 Bacillota bacterium
CCGCTGGTACCTGCTGTATGTCTCGCCCGCCTGGACGCCTACGCGTTTCGACATTGAAGGACTGAAGGAAGTGAAAAGCAAGTTTTTCTCCACCTTTGAAAATGTGTATACCTTTTTCACGCTTTATGCCAACACCGATGAGGTGGACCCCCGCGCGTTCCATGTACCGGAGAAAGAACGGCCGGAACTGGATCGCTGGATCCTGTCAAAATTTTATCACCTGGTGGAAGGTGTGCGCAGGGAAATGGAGGTCTATGATCTGACAAGGGCAGTGCGGAAGATTCAGGACTTTGTGAACGAGGACTTTTCCAACTGGTACATCCGACGAGCCCGCCGCCGATTCTGGGCGTCAGAGCTGAATGAGGATAAAAAAGCGGTGTATAATACCACTTATGAGGTGCTGGTCGGAGTAGCCCAGCTGGCAGCCTCCTATGCACCTTTCCTGACTGAAGAAATCTATCGGAATCTGACAGGAGAGCTTTCGGTGCATTTGTCTGATCTGCCGGAAGTGAAAGAGACCCTGAAAGATCCTGTAGTGGAATCGAAAATGGACCTTGTTCGCGATCTTGTCACCCTCGGGCGTGCGGCGCGTGAAAAAACACGGCTCAAGGTGCGGCAACCGCTGCAAAAAATCCTCATTGACGGCAAGTATGAGAGAGATATCGGACATCTGGTACCGCTGTTGAAGGAAGAACTGAATATTAAAGAAGTGATTTTTGAAAAGGATTTGAATGCTTATATGAACTTCAGCCTTAAGCCTGACTTCAAAAATGCCGGTCCGCTGCTGGGGAAAAAAATAAAAGCCCTGGGGAAAGCGCTTGGATCACTGGACGCCAACGAGGTAGCGCCCAGACTGGAATCGGGTGAAGCCATTACGCTGGATCTGGAAGGGGAGGCAGTGGAGATTACCAAAGATATGGTGATGATTGCCATTGCGGCAAAAGAGGGCTTTACTGTGGAAATGGGAAACAACCGCTTTGTTATCCTGGACACCACCCTGACTGATGAACTGGTTAATGAAGGACTGGCACGTGAATTTGTCTCCAAAGTACAGCAAATGCGTAAAAGCAACGGTTATGAAGTAATGGACAACATTACCATTGTTTTTAATGGAAACGAAGCCGTTGAAAAGGCAGTGGAACTTCACAAAGAATATATCAAGAAGGAAACCCTGGCAATTACCATTGAAGCTGTTTCCGGGGAAGGAATGGAAATCCAGAATCTTAACGGCCACAACACAGGGATTCGGCTGACAAAGACTGAGCCCATATCCTAGAAGATGATATCTTTGGCAAGAGCTGAACAAAAAAAACACCCCGGCATGAAACGATGCCGGGGTGTTTCTGCATGACGATCAGGATGCCAGGACAATCTGTTCCAACTGGATCGGTTCAATTGGTGCTCCGTTTAAATAAGCGCGCATGTTGCCACCGGAGATTTCATCAATGAGTACGATCTCTCCATCGATCCTACCGAACTCGAGCTTGATATCATAGAGTTCCAGCCCCTTCTCAGCCAGGGTCTGTTTGATAATGCCGGCAATTCTCCTGGTTAACCTCTTGAGAGCGTCATATTCATTTGACTGGAGGATACCCAGCATTTCGAGGGCATCCTGTGAAATGGGCGGATCCTGACGCGCATCATCCTTCAGGGTCACTTCCACAAAGGCATCAAGGGAAGCGCCTTCTTCGATGTAAGTGCCGTAACGGCGAAAAAAACTGCCCACTGCCCGGTACCGGCAAATCACTTCCAGTCCGCTGCCAAAAAGGGTGGCTGGCCTGACGGTCATGGAGGCATTCGCAGGATCTGCAGCAATGTAATGAGTGGGAATCCCCTTTTTCTGCAACAACTCAAAAAAATACTGGGTCAGGCGCAATCCAGCACGACCGGCTCCTTCCATTGTCAGGCCAATCTCGTTGGAGCCTGGGTCAAATACACCTTCGGTTCCTGTCATATCATCTTTAAATTTCAGCAAATAATGACCATTTTCCATCTGATAAACATCTTTCGTTTTTCCCTTGTAAATCCGTTTCATGGATACATCTCCTTTCGATATTGCAATACAGGGTTTCTATTTGTGACGGAATCGGTAAGACAACAAATTCGACAACGGTAACAGATAAAGGAAAAAAGCAAAAGGGATGAAGCTGACACGATCCATCTGAAGCAGCGTGGTTGGGAGAAGAGAGGCAATGTTCCACGGGATCAGAGCCGACAGGATGATGGCTGTATCTTCCAGATCAAGGGCCAGTTTCTCTTTTCCCGCGCCGCTGGCTTGGTAGGATTCCTGCATTAGATGGGCGGTGAGAACAACGGCAACAGCCTGCGTCCCGCCAAATCCGCCGGAGACAAGACTGGTGGCAAAGGTAGCGGCAAACAGCTGGAAACGCGTGCGGGCGTTTAATAGCAGTTGAATGACGGGGTCGAGAAAATGAGCGCCATGGATGACTTCGGCCAAGGCACAGGAAGCCAGGACGATGATGGCAGGACGCAGCATCGACGCCAGGCCGCCGCCCCGGATAATGGCATACAGTGGATCTGACGGAGCTAGTGAAAATCCGGCCAACAGAAATTGCAGCACTTCTATGGGTGAGCGGTTTTGCATGAACAACGCCAGAAGCACGGCAGTGATCAAACTGAGGGACATCGATCGTTTGACCCCGACCCTCAGGGATGAAAGAACCAGCATCACCAAAGCCGGCAACAGTGCCAGCGGCTGTATCACAAAAGACATTACAAGTAAATGGTCAATGTCTGTACCGGTTAACTGAAGGGGATAACGAAGGGATAAAATCAGATATATCAGCGTGGACAGAAGAAAAGGAACCGGCATGGTGCGGCTCATGTTGCGCAGATTGTCAAAGAGTTGTGTGCCGGTGATGCTGGCCACCAGGTTGGCGCTGGAAGACATGGGAGAAAACCGGTCACCAAAATAGGCTCCGGCAATAAGCGCGCCGGCTGCCAGAGGCAGGTGCGCCTGACCGCTCCGTGCCACCATCATCAGGGCAACACCCAGAGTACCGGCAGTCCCAAGTGAGGTGCCTATGAGAAAGGACACCAGACAGCTGATGACAAAGGCAATAACATAGAAAAAGCTGGGATGAATCACCTGCAGGCTGTAGTAGACAATAGTGGGGACAGTTCCGGCAGCCATCCAAGCGGCTGTCAATGAACCGATGAGCAAAAATATCTTGATCACCAGGAGTGACTTTTGGATTCCTGAACGCCAATAAGCAATCAGGTGGATGAAAGGCGTGCCCCGGTAAAAGGCAATGATACTGAACAGCAAGAGGCCTGCTAATAAGGAATATCCCACAAAAATGCCCCGGGAAAGACTGATTACAATCAGCATAAAAGTAAAGATGAATGCTAAGATGATCTGCATTGTGGTTCCCTCGCCAGCTGAATTTCAATTTATGATTCTTAATCCATTTTATCATAAGATGAGAAGTGTCCCAACCGATTCGATGGCAGTCTGTACTGATTTTCAAAATAGCGGTAAGAGTGCTATAATAGGGAAAAGTCATTACTCGGTCAGTTGAATCAGCAAAGGATGTGATGGAATGTCAGTACAGGCTGTGAAAGACTATTTAAAAAAATGGAATCTGGACAGTGGTGTGATGGAAATGGAGCTGTCCAGTGCGACGGTTGAACTGGCGGCCGAAGCTGTGGGGGTGATCCCTGCCCGTATTGCTAAAACCTTGTCATTTAAAGATGGCGAGAGCTGCATCTTAATTGTGACTGCTGGAGATGCAAAAGTTGACAACACAAAGTTTAAAGCTTTTTTCAAGATGAAAGCAAAAATGTTGTCACCGGATGAAGTGTTTACATTAACAGGACATCCTGTGGGGGGCGTCTGTCCATTTGCACTTAAAGAGCCGGGCATTCGAGTCTACACAGATATCTCAATGAAACGATTTGATACGGTATTTCCAGCGTGCGGCAGCGGCAATAGTGCCGTTGAGTTAACCTGTGATGAATTATTTTTGATCTCCCGAAGCCTCCAGTGGATTGATGTGTGCAAAGAATGGCACTGATGATCCGATATCGCAGATATGGCTGTTTCAGATGATAGAAAGGGTATTTAGACTCCAAAGGGGTGGTGGCGGATGAAATCGAATATTAAAGATGTGGCCAGAAAAGCAGGGGTCTCTATTTCGACCGTATCCCGGGTGATAAACGCAAGCAAGCCCGTTCGCACAAAAACCAAGGAGCGCGTACTGGAAGCCATTGAAGAACTGGGATACCGGCCGAACGCCATTGCCAGAAGCTTAAAAGTGAAACATACCCAGTCCATTGGCATTATGGTTCCGGACATCGCGAATCAGTTTTATCCTGAAGTTGTCAGAGGGATTGAAGATGTGGCAAATATGTATGAATACACCATTTTTTTGTGTAATACAGACCTGGATCATGAAAAGGAACTGAAGTACTTTTCAGAGCTGGAAGAAAAGCAGGTGGATGGATTGATTTTTATGGGTAATCTGATTTCTGAAGCATTGGCCACGTCCATTAAAAATTCGGAGATTCCTGTAGTACTCATCGGTACGCAGCATTTGAGTTTTCCTTCTGTTACGATCAATAATGTCCAGGCGGCTAAAAATGCTGTGAGCTATCTGATCCAGCGGGGTCATCAACGAGTGGGAGTGATCACTGGAAAAATGAAAGATCCGATTATGGGAAAAGCCCGTTTGCAGGGTTATCGGGAAGCACTGCACGAAGCCGGCCTTTCCTGGCGTTCTGAGCTGGTGGTGGAGGGCGGATATCGTTTCAAAAGCGGTTATGAAGGCGCAAAACAGCTGTTGATGCTGGAGGAGATTCCCACTGCCATTTTTGTTGCCAGTGATGAAATGGCCATTGGCGCAATGAGGGCAGTAATGGAAAAAGGCTTTCAAATTCCTCAGGATGTTGCGGTTGTTGGGTTTGATAATGTCGATATGTCTGGAAAAGTCTATCCTTCCCTGACGACGATCGGTCAGCCCATGTATGAGATGGGAGCGATCGGCATGCGGCTTCTGACGAAGTATCTTCAGGGAGAAAGTGTCAATGCTGGAAATGTTGTGCTGGACTATGAGTTTATTCAGCGGGAAAGTTCGTAAATGCGGTGATGATCAGCAATTGATAAACACCTTCGGGCGACGGCGTCCGAAGGTGTTTTCAGCTCCATTAACTTCTCCAGTTCAATCATCCGGCATTCGCTTTATGCGAAGTGTCCTTTGATGGGAATAGATCACCATTAAGAATCAGTCCTGATGATTCAACAAACATTGTATGATGGGTGTTGTTGCGACTTTGGGCTCCATGACAGCCTGTTTGGAAATATAAGCAGATTTATTGACAATGGGGGCAAAATCCGTTAGTATAAGGATAGTCAACGTCGGGAAGCCCTGCTGCCCGGTTGTTTTTTTCATAAATTATATAAAATCGCATATCATGTTAGGAGGCTGTTCATGAGTTCAGAGATTATTAAACAGGAAGAGAACCAGATTTCACTTCGGATCACTGTCAGTCCGGAAAATTTTGAGGAAGCCGTTAATAAGGCTTATCATAAAATGCGAAATCGTTTCAATATCCCAGGTTTTCGAAAAGGAAAAGCGCCCCGTAAAATAGTTGAATTGAATTATGGGCCTGAAATATTTTATGAGGAAGCCATTAACCTGGCTTTCCCGAAAGCTTATGAAGCGGCATTGGAACAACATGACCTGGATCCGGTTGATCAGCCTCAGGTCGACATTGAGCAGATGGAAAAAGGCAAAGAGGTTATTTTCATAGCTGATATTGAAGTTATGCCAGAAGTGTTGGTGCAGGATTATCGGGGAGTGGAAGTGGAAAAACCCCTCCACCTGGTATCGGATGAAGCAATTGATGCGGAACTAAAAGAGATGCAGGAAAAGAATGCACGCATGATCACTATTGAAGACCGTTCGGTGAAGGAAGGCGACCTACTAGTTCTTGATTATGAAGGTAGTATCGGAGGGGAGGCTTTCGAAGGCGGCAAAGCTGAAAAGCACTCCCTGGAAATTGGCTCAGGCCGATTTATTCCTGGTTTTGAAGAACAGCTGATTGGTCATGAAATTGGTCAGGAAGCAGTTATTACAGTGGACTTCCCGGAGGAGTATCAAGCGGAAGAACTGGCAGGAAAACAAGCCCAGTTCAACGTGCTGATTCATGAAATCAAAGAGAAGGAAATTCCAGATCTGGACGATGAATTTGCCAAGGATGTTTCCGAATTTGACACCCTGGATGAACTGAAAGCGGACATTAGAAAACGCCTGGAAGAAGCAGCCACGGAGCGGGAAGACCAGGAACTGCGTGCAAACACCATCAAAGCCGTAACGGAAAAAGTGGCAGTTACACTGCCTGAAGCCGTGATCAACCGCCAAGTTGATCGTATGATGCAGGATTTCGGATATCAAATGACTTCCCAGGGAATCAGCCTTGACCTCTACTATCAGATGACCGGTTCTTCAGAAGAAGATCTACGTGAGCGAATGAAGCCTGATGCGGAAAGAAATGTGAAGGATCAACTGGTGCTGGAAAAAATTACTGAAATGGAAAACATTACAGCTACCGACGAGGAAATTGAGCAGGAAATTGAGAATCTGGCGAAACAGTATGGTCAGGATGTTGATAAATTCAAGGAAACAGCAGCCAAACACGATAAAAAAGTGTTCGCAGATAATGTTGTTTTACGAAAAACCATTGATTTTCTGGTGGAAAATGCTACGATTAAAGAGATAAAGGCAGAAACGGATCAGCCCGAACCGGCTGAGACAGAATAATGGAGGATCCCAAAATGTCACTTGTGCCCATCGTTGTGGAACAGACTAATCGGGGAGAACGATCGTATGATATTTATTCCCGGCTTTTAAAAGACCGCATTATACTGCTGAACGAGGAGATCAACGATGTCACCGCAGGTTTAGTGGTCGCTCAGCTGATTTTTCTGGAAGCGGATGATCCAGACAAAGACATTCAATTGTACATTAACAGCCCTGGTGGATCCATTACCGCCGGCATGGCGATTTATGACACCATGAACTATGTAAAACCGGACGTATCCACCATCTGCATCGGTATGGCAGCCAGTATGGGAGCCTTCCTGCTGGGGGCCGGCGCCAAAGGCAAGCGCTACGCCTTGCCCAATGCCGAAATCATGATTCATCAGCCTCTGGGAGGAACCCGGGGACAGGCGGAAGACATTCGAATCCACACGGATCGGATACTGAAAATGCGGGAGATCATTAACCGTATTCTTTCAGAACGAACCGGGCAGCCACTGGAACGGATTCAGAAAGATACTGACCGTGACTTTTTCATGTCGGCGGAGGAAGCTAAAAACTATGGATTGATTGATGAAGTCATCACGTCCAGGAAATGAGTAAATGAGGTGTAATCATGGCACGCTATGAAGAAAAGAAACAGCTGAAATGTTCTTTTTGCGGGAAATCACAGGACCAGGTGCGACGTTTGATTGCCGGCCCCAATGTGTATATCTGCGATGAATGCATTGAGCTGTGCCAGGAAATTATTCAGGAAGAACTGGACGACACCATCGAAGTGGACTTGATGGACCTGCCAAAACCCCGCGAAATCAAGGACATACTCGACCAGTATGTCATCGGGCAGGAGCATGCGAAAAAAACCCTGTCGGTTGCGGTCTACAATCATTATAAACGCATTAATACCGATAATAAAACGGATGATGTCGACCTGCAAAAAAGCAACATTTTACTGCTGGGACCAACGGGATCGGGAAAAACCCTGCTGGCTCAAACCCTGGCCAAACTGCTGAACGTTCCTTTTGCAATTGCTGACGCGACATCATTGACGGAAGCCGGATATGTGGGAGAAGATGTCGAAAATATTCTGCTGAAGATTATCCAGGCAGCTGACTATGATATTGAGAAAGCAGAAAAAGGTATTATCTATATTGATGAGATGGACAAAATTGCCCGGAAATCAGAAAATCCATCCATCACCCGTGATGTAAGCGGTGAAGGTGTCCAGCAGGCACTGCTGAAAATATTGGAAGGAACCGTTGCCTCTGTTCCGCCTCAAGGCGGCCGGAAGCACCCACACCAGGAGTTCATTCAAATCGATACCAGCAATATCCTGTTTATCTGCGGAGGGGCTTTTGATGGTATTGAAAAAATCATCCAGAAACGGGTTGGCACAAAAGCCATGGGATTTGGCGCTGAGATTCAGAGTAAAGAAGAACTGGACATTGGTGTTTTGTTGAAGCAGATTCAGCCGGAAGACCTGCTTAAATACGGTTTGATCCCAGAACTCGTAGGTCGTCTGCCGGTGGTGGCTACCTTGGATCTGCTGGATGAAGAGGCTTTCATCCGAATTTTAACAGAACCAAAGAATGCGCTGGTCAAGCAGTATCAAAAGCTTTTTGAGCTGGATCGTGTATCGTTGGATTTTGAAAAAGGTGCCTTTGAACTCATTGCAAAAAAAGCAAAAGAAACCAAAACGGGAGCCCGGGGTCTCAGGGGAATTATGGAAAACATTATGATGGAAATTATGTACGACGTTCCATCCCGGGATGATGTTGAAAAAGTTGTGATAACGAAAGAAACGGTTAAAAACAACGTTCCGCCAACGGTTATTCTCCAAAAAGCTGATAGTAAAAATAAAAAAAAGGTTAAAGAAGAAACAGCTTCTTAATAAATGGATCATTATTGGTTGCAGCGGCGTATCTTGCGCCGCTGTTTTGCGTTTAAGCTATCAGAAGAAATATTTCGACGAATCGGATGAACACAGGCAGGAAAATGCCGGCTGCTTGTCGAAGGTAGTTGGATGGAATTATATGGGAGTGATGTAAATGCTTGAAAGTCAACTTTTTCAATACACAGTGCGAAAATTGGTTGCTACCAACGTCCTGAGGCTAACGCCCCAAAATACCCTTCAGGAGGCGGTTGACAGCATGCTGGACCTGAATATTCCTGAAGTGCTGGTCATGGCTGATAGCGAAGACGAGATTATCGGTATCCTCACATACAAAGATGTTGCAGAAGCCAGACGGACAGGTAAATCCATGACAACACCGTTAAGCAGCTGCATGAAAGAATCAGTGGTAACGGTTCAGGCGGACACCCTGATTACAAAAGCGCGGGAAATCCTGATTGAAAACGATGTCGGACGATTACCGGTCTATGAGCATAATAAGCTGCTGGGGATTATCCGGATCGAAGCGATCCTGAATAGCTATTACATGCATTTAGAAAATGTCAACAAGCAATACATGGAAATTATTGACTGCATGCACGAGGCAGTGACGGTGACGGACCGTTATGGGAAAATTCGTGTATGGAACAAGAAAGCAGAAAAAATATACGCCATACCCGCCCTGGACCTTCTGGATCAAAAGCTGGAGGATTACTTTCCCAATGCCTTAAGTCTGTCGGTTCTTGAAAATCGAATACCGATTGAAAATGTATACCATTCACCGAAACCCAATTACCATGTCATTATCAGTGCGCTGCCCATCACCATCGATGGCGAATTTCTTGGGGTAGTCTCAACGGAACAGGATGTGACTGAATATAAAAAACTTTCCAGCGAACTGGAAAACGCAACGACCCAAATCAATCTCTTGAAAGAAGAAATGGAAAAAATGAAACGCGGCGGATTCACGCTGGGAAATATCCAGGGTAAAAATCCGGTGATACAAAACCGCATATTGCTGGCTCGACATGTTTCACGTACCAATACCAGTGTTCTCATTACCGGGGAAAGTGGAACTGGGAAAGAAGTGTTTGCCAAAGCAATCCATGACAACAGCAAGCGAACGGGCCCCTTTGTCCCGGTTAATTGCAGTGCAATCCCCCCCAGTCTTTTTGAGAGTGAGTTTTTTGGTTATGTGGCGGGTGCTTTTACAGGAGCCCTGAGATCCGGCAAGGTTGGTTTTTTTGAATTGGCAGACAAAGGAACCATCTTCCTGGACGAGATCGGAGATCTGGCACCGGAGCTTCAAGCAAAGCTGCTGCGGGTATTGCAGGAAAATGCAGTTCTCCGAGTCGGAGCGGATAAACAGGTGCCTGTAGATGTTCGAGTCATTTCGGCTACCAACCGGGATTTAAAAAAAATGGTGAAAGAAGGAACATTTAGAGAAGATCTCTATTATCGACTGAATGTTGTGGAAATAAATTTACCGCCGCTCCGTGAAAGGCGTGAAGACATTATTGTTTTGTTCAATCATTTTCTGAATGTGATTTGCCGCCAGAATAGCATCAAAGTACCTCGCGTTGATCGTCAGGTGTATGACATGATGCTGGAATATGAATGGTCGGGTAATATTCGGGAGCTTAAAAACACAGTGGAATACATGGTGGTGTTGAGTGATGGCCAGAATCTTACCAGTGAACTGGTACCGACGTATATGCGGGAGATGATGGCTACCAGAGAAGGAGCGCAGGGCAAGGATGTGAAGATGGTTCAAAGCCTTGAGCATTATGAAAGACAAATGATTCTGGAGGCCATGAAGAAGGCAGGAGACAATAAGGCGAGGGCTGCAAAAATGCTGGGAATTCCCAGAAGCACATTGCATTACAAACTCAGCAAAATGGGAAAAAATGTCGAAAAATAGACGCAAACGGCGTTTTCGTGCAGGAATGAATATTGAGCAAAAAATCATATGACTTGCAATGCAATTCAACTTTACACGACAATTAAAATCATGTAAAATGATGAGAAAACAACTAATTAGAGCGATGGAGAGTAAGATGCACAACTTCCATTCTGTTTAGAAAGACAAAAATATGAAAGAATTTTGAAAATAGTTGCATTATGTATCAGCGCATTACTCTCAATCGAATTAAAGTGTCAATAATTTGACGAAAGTAAGACGGCGGCGAAAAGAGCTGTACTTCGCCCAAAATAACGGAATGAAAGAAAAATTTGGAATATTTAAGCGATCCAAGTGTCGATTAATTGACGGAAACCCATTCAAATCTGAGACGGGCAGAGGATCATTGATTAAGCAAAAGATTGCGGTTGAAGGAATCTGTGCAATATTGGTGTTGTGGTTATAACATGGCATCAGAATTGCATAATAAAGGGAGGTGAGGAGTAAAATCAAATTATGAGTCGGGTGCACCTGGCATCATGCTTGTAAACTTGCATTTGATGGTTTTTGAAAAGATGAAAACAGCTGCTCGGAAATTTGAGTGAAAGGAGGAAGTGATTACCCCCGAATGACATTCAGCATTTTACATGATGCGAAAAGGAGGAATCAGAAAACATGCAAGAGAAAAGCAAAGAGACTTTTGCAACCAGGTTCGGCTTTGTTGCTGCAGGGATTGGGATGGCTGTTGGTACAGGTAATGTCTGGCGATTCCCGCGGGTTACCGCAGCAAACGGCGGCGGCGCATTTTTAATCGCTCTCACCGTCGCCATGTTTGTGTATGCCATTCCGCTGTTATTGGCAGAAATGGCGATTGCCCGTAAAACCCGGCTGGGTACCATTGGCGCAATGCGTGACTTTATGGGCAGGAAATTCACCTGGGTCGGCGGCTGGCTGGCACTCGTAGCCCTCGGTGTTATGTTCTATTATTCGGTTGTTGCAGGCTGGACTATTAAGTATCTGGTACTTTCTCTTCAAGGCACATTTTCCGGTGCAAATGTGACTCCGGAATTCACTGAGTCGATTTGGCTGCAATTCCTTGATACGCCTGTTCAAACCATTCTCTTCCACGGCGTGTCCATGCTATTTGGAGCCCTAGTCATCTACAAAGGGGTCACCGCAGGAATTGAAAAAGTAACAAAAATTATGGTGCCGACACTTTTTGTCCTGCTAACCCTGGTCATGATCCGCGGGATCACTTTGCCGGGCGCAGCCGATGGCCTTGTCTTCCTTTTCACACCCAACCTGGAAGTACTCCTGGGAAGCAGGGTGTGGCTGGAGGCTTTCACTCAGGCGGCCTGGTCAACAGGTGCGGGCTGGGCTTTGCTGATGACTTATGCAGTTTATACAAAAGACGAAGAAGACCTGTCGGTGAACTGTTTTATCATCGGATTTGGGGATGTGTTGGTAGGTCTGATTGCCGCCATGGCCATTCTGCCAACCGTGTACTCTCTGTCACCTACCGTTGAAGCTGCGCAGGCAGCGATGGGTTCCGGCAACAATGGTCTGATTTTTGTTTACTTAAGTGCGCTCTTTGCCAGAATGCCCGGTGGTACGCTGGTAGCTGTGATCTTCTTCCTGGCACTGGCTTTTGCAGCCTTATCTTCGCTGCTTTCAATGATTGAGGTAGGGGTTCTGAACCTGATGGACGCCGGCTGGGAACGTGGGAAAGCAACCATCTATGTCTGTGTTGCGGGCTTCCTCATTGGCGTTCCTTCTGCCTACAGCATTAACTTCCTTGACAACCAGGACTGGGTGTGGGGTGTTGGTCTGTTAATCAGTGGACTCCTGATTTCCGTGGCTGTTATGAAGTATGGTGTCGAAAAAGTCCGGAATGAAGAAATCAACCATGCTCACAGTGATATGATCATCGGCCCCTGGTGGTCGTTGATGATCCGTATCTTTCCGGCTGTGTTCGCAGTTATTTTCGGTTGGTGGACCTGGCAGTCCATCGGATGGTATCCGGGCGAATGGTGGAAGCCTTTTGAGGTATTTACTCCTGGAACCATGGTCTTCCAGTGGGGCGTCGGTGCCATTATCCTGATTGCCCTGAACGATAAGATGGCCAACTGGATTCGTCCGGGAATCTTTGATCTCGAAGCTTATTCACAGGCATCTATGAAGAAGGAGGTTTAATGATGACTCCAGCCTCGATCATATTCATGGTTTTAATTCTAGGTCTTTATGCGGGTGGCTTTGCATTTTTTATGAACAAAGCGTTTGGAGCCAAGAAGTAAACCAACAGTAAGATGAAATATATCAACGGGAAACGGGGTACACTCCGTTTCCCGGATTTACCAGTCAGCAAAGGGGAGGCGTTAAAGATGCAGTTGAATGCATCCATTCATGCAGTTGATTCCCACACCATGGGAGAACCAACCCGGGTAGTCGTGGGGGGTGTCACTGTCAAGGGAAACTCCATAGCTGAGAAAAAAAGCTGGTTGGAAAAAGAGCGGGATGAAGTTCGGCGCTCATTGATGCTGGAACCCCGTGGCCATGATGATATGTTTGGATCCATTCTAGTACAGCCTGAAGATACATCAGCTGATTTTGGCATCATTTTCATGGACAGCGGCGGATACCTGAATATGTGCGGCCATGGGATTATCGGTGCCACGACGGTGGTTATTGAGACAGGCATGAAAGAAGTGACTGGACCACAAACAGAAGTGGTTTTCGAAACACCTGCGGGATTGATCCGTGCTCAAGCTAACGTAAAGGGTTCATCTGTGGAATCGGTTACCTTCCAGAATGTGCCGGCCTTTGTTGAACGTGAACGGGTAATGCTACACTTCCCGGAAACTGGAGAGATATCACTGGACATCGCTTTCGGCGGCAGCTTTTTTGCGATCATTTCTGCACAACAGCTGGGGATCGCAGTGGAAAGATCCCATACCCGTCAACTGATCGAAAAGGGGATGCTGCTGAGGAGAATTCTTAATGACCAAATGACTGTTCAACATCCTGAAAAACCATACATCAATACAATCGATTTAGTGGAAATCTATGATTCGCCGACAAATCCACAGGCTCATTTAAAAAATGCAGTTATTTTCGGAAGCGGACAGGTGGACCGGTCGCCTTGCGGGACGGGCACCTGCGCTAAGATGGCATTGATGCACCAGCAAGGTGATTTGAAGATAGGAGATCCATTTGTTTACGAGAGTATTCTTGGAACATTGTTTCACGGGCAGCTGAGAGGAGCGACCACAGTGGGAACGAAAAAGGCTGTGATCCCTGAAATAACGGGGAGCGCCTTTATCACCGGATTTAACCATTATGTGATTGATCCGGCAGATCCATTGAGATATGGCTTTACATTGAGAAATTGAAAGTAATCCAGTGATGCACATATGAACAGCAAACAGAGTTTCTGTTTGAATAGGAAAATCAGGCGTTGTTCATTAGGAGCATGAAAAATTGGCTGGATCCAGATATAAATGTTATTTATTTAACATACAAGTGTAAAATATAAGCGTAGTTACAAACTTGGAAAGGGGTTGTCATCTGTGAGAATTGAGTCTCATCCGGTTTTAACATTTACACGGGGCAAAAAAATCACATTTGTCTTCAATGGCCGGGAGGTAGAGGGTTATGATGGCGAAACCATTGCAGCTGCCCTCCATGCAGCGGGGATTCATGTGCTGAGTCACAGCATTGACCGTCACCGTCCACGGGGCTTTTTTTGCGCCATTGGCAATTGTTCCTCCTGTATGATGGAGGTTAATGGCGAACCGAATGTCAAGGTTTGCGTGGAAAAACTGAAAGAAGGCATGGTGGTAAACACCCAGAAAGGGAAAGGGATGATCCGATGAAAACGGTCGAAATATTAGTGATCGGAGGCGGTCCAGCCGGCCTGTGCGCCACATTAAATGCTGCCAGGATGGGTGCGAAAGTTCTTCTGGTGGAACGTGACGATGCCCTTGGCGGTCAATTGGTCAAACAGACGCACATGTTCTTTGGTTCCGAAAAGCAATACGCATCCACTCGTGGAGTGGATATTGGTAAGCTGTTGATCAATAAAATTCAGTCTTATGAAAATGTCCAGGTGATGAAAGAAACGACCATTATTGGTGTTTATGAAGACGGGGTTGTCACCATGGAACAGAATGGAAAATACCTGAAAGTTAAACCGCGATCGATGATCATAGCCACTGGCGCCAGTGAAAAGTTCCTGGGTTTTCCCAACAATGATTTGCCTGGAATTTATGGCGCGGGTGCGGTGCAGACATTGATGAATGTTTATGGGGTTAAACCTGGTAATAACGTATTGATGGTAGGTGCCGGAAACATCGGACTGATTGTCAGTTATCAACTGATGCAGGCAGGTGTGAAGGTGGAAGGCATTGTTGAAGCCGCACCACGCATCGGCGGATATTTAGTGCATGCCTCAAAAATCAGGCGTATGGGCGTCCCAATCTATACCAGCCATACCGTTAAAGAGGCTCATGGGACGGATACCCTCACAGGCGCTACCATTATCCAGCTGGATGAAAAATGGCAGCCGATACCAGGAACAGAAAAAGAGATAGAGGTTGATGTTTTGTGTATCTCCGTTGGTCTGTCTCCATTGTCAGAACTGCTCTATCAGGCTGGATGTGAGGTGAAATTCGTAGCCAGTCTCAGTGGTTTTGTTCCAGTTCGTGACGAAAACATGATGACCACCAAGCAGGGGATCTTTGTGGCCGGAGACGTAGGCGGGATTGAAGAAGCCAGCAGTGCCATGGTTGAAGGTTATTTGGCTGGATTGTCTGCCGCTGAGTGGTTGGGATATGTTTCAGAAGACATAGGAAACATGAAGGCGGATCTGAAGGAACAATTGCGCTCTCTTCGATCTGGACCGGAAGGTGCTCGCATACGTGAAGGCATCGCTCAAATCACACGACCGGCACAGCCATTTTCAGCTGCCAAGAAACTGGAGATCCCAGCAGCTGTGGCACAATAAGGAGGAGGTGTTCATATGTTGGAAAAAACCGGTGTAGCCACTCCGGAAGACATTGAAAGCGTTTTTCCCAGTGAGGAACGTCTTAAAAAGGGACCGGTGGTCATCGTGGAATGTTTCCGCGAGATTCCATGTAACCCATGCTATACGGCATGTAATCAAAATGCGATTAAAGAATTCGTTGATATTAACGATTTACCGAATGTGGATCACGGCAACTGCAACGGCTGCGGTCTTTGCATCAGCAAATGTCCAGGCCTGGCCATCCGGGTTTTGGATATGACATGGTCTGAGACGGAAGCAGTGGTCCGCATTCCCTATGAATTCCTCCCGTTGCCTGAAGCGGGAGATGTGGTGGATGGCCTTGACCGGGAAGGAAATGCCATCGCTGACGCACGTGTTGAAAAAGTGCAGAACACGAAAGCAATGGACAAAACACCTGTGATCTGGCTGGCGGTGAAAAAAGAATTTGCGAAAGAAGTGGTGTTTATGCGTCC
This sequence comes from Bacillota bacterium, assembly GCA_033549305.1. Classification (GTDB taxonomy): domain Bacteria; phylum Bacillota; class Clostridia; order Peptostreptococcales; family Tindalliaceae; genus Anoxynatronum. The sequence continues at coordinate 16,070 of JAWSUV010000021.1, forward strand.
GCAGAGGCCGAAAAGAGATGAACGTAATGACAGCACCATTGTATGCCGCTGCTCAGATGTGACACTGGGTGAAATCCGGGAAATGGTGGAAGCCGGATTTACGACGGTAGATGAAATAAAACGCTTGACCCGTGCGGGAATGGGCCCCTGCCAGGGGAAAACCTGCGGGCAGATTATTCTGCGCGAAATTTCAACCATGGCAGGTAAATCCATGGCGGAATTATCCCTGGGAACCTACCGGCCACCGATTAAATCTGTTAAGCTGGGCGAAATTGCTGAAACTGCGGAAAGGGGTGACGAAGATTGAAGAAAACAGCTGAAGTCGTCGTCATCGGCGGGGGTATTTCCGGAGCAGCGACAGCGTATTATCTGGCAAAAAAAGGCGTTAAACATGTGGTGCTTATTGAAAAAGAATACATTTCCAGCGGCGCTACCGGTCGATGCGGCGCCGGCATCCGACAACAGTGGGGAACGGAAATGAACTGCATAATATCCAAACATTCCTGTGAGATGTTTGAACAGGCTCAGGAAGAACTGCAGTATGAACATGACATCGAGTTTAAACAGGGAGGATATCTGTTGCTGGCCAGCACAGAAAAAGAGCGGGAACAGTTCATAAAAAACATCTCATTACAGAACTCTCTGGGCATTGATTCAAAAATGTTGACCCTGGATGAAGCCAGGGAGATTGTTCCCTTTTTAAACACAGATGGATTGATATGCTGTGCCTTCCACCAGAAGGATGGCCACCTGAATCCGTTTCACGCGACCCAGGCTTATGTGAATGCAGCGAAAAGACTGGGTGTGGAGATCAATACCCATACCGAAGTAACGGACATCAATGTGGAGAATGGAAGAATCACCGGAGTTAAAACCAATAAAGGAGACATTGCCACCGGCATTGTCGTAAATGCTGCCGGTGGCTGGGCGCAACGGATTGGTCAAATGGCGGGAGTTGAACTGCCGCTCTATTCGGAACGCCATCAAATTCTTGTTTCAGAACCCATTGAAGAAATTCTTAAACCAATGGTTATGTCTTTTTCGCTGAATCTATATTGCCAGCAGGTGCCCCATGGTGGAATCATCATGGGTCGGGGAGATGAAACGGAACCTCGGGATCTGCGGCTGACTTCCAGCTGGCAGTTTCTGGATGAGATGGCAAAAACGGTCACCCGTATTTTGCCGCCGCTGAAAAATATCAGGGTTCTGCGTCAGTGGGCCGGCTTGTACAATATGTCACCAGACCGACAACCCATTTATGGGCCGGTGGACGAAGTGAAGGGATTTTACGTAGCTGCCGGTTTCAGCGGGCATGGATTTATGTTTGGTCCCTCAACTGGTGTAATCATGTCGGAATATATTCTAGGGGAAGAAATGTCACTGCCGGTGAAAGGATTAACCCTGAACCGTTTTGAGGAAGGTAAACTGATCTTTGAACCGTCGGTTGTCTAACATCAATCTCTTCATGTATAATGATGAGTGATATGTGACAGAAACATGAATGAATTGAAGAGAGGTGAAGCGAAGTGAAACTGCTGGAAAAGAATGAAGAACGCTGTATCCAGTGCCATGTCTGTGAAAGCGTCTGTTCCAAAGCCTACTTCAAGGAAGATGACCGGACTAAATCCCGGATCGTCATTAATGAGGACACTCAGGAGAACCGGGACTGGACCATCAACGTGTGCAACCAGTGCGGCGAATGTATTCCTGTCTGCAGCGAAGAAGCCATTTACCGCAACAAACAGGGCGTTGTGATGATCGACGCAAAAAAATGCGTCGGCTGTTATGTCTGTGTCGGCTTCTGTCCCAGCCTGTCCATGCGGACGCATGACGATGAGCTGGTGCCGTTCAAGTGCGTTGCCTGTGGATTATGCGCCAAAGAATGCCCAACAGAAGCCATTTTTATTGAAACCACATAGGAGCTCTGAAAGGAGGCACACAGCCCATGACACAGCATATTAGTCCTGAACGCGTTCGGGAAATCAAGGCAGCGCGGCAGATACTGAAAACCTACCAGTACACTCCCGCCGCTGTGGATAAAGGGTATACCAATAAAACGCTGTACATCAACATCAGCGACAATACCATCGCCGAAAAAACCATTACAGAGGAGATGAAAGACAAATTCATCGGAGGAAAAGGCTTTGGCCTGTATTACCTGTGGCACGCCGTCACCAGGGACACCAAATGGAGTGATCCTGAAAACGAAATCGTCATCTCTCCCGGCCCCATCGGCGGTATTACCCAGTACCCTGGCGCCGGCAAGTCCCTGGTAGTCAGTCTTTCCCCCACCACCGACAGCGTGGTGGACAGCAACGTGGGAGGCCACTTTGGGCCACTGCTGAAATTCTCCGGTTGGGACGTCCTGGAACTGCAGGGCAAGGCCGAAGAGGATATCATCATTTATATCAACGGCAATGACGGCACCATCAGCATCGAGAAAGCACCTCTGGAGGAAATCAACAGTCACATCCTGGCCGAAGAGCTTACTGCCCTTTATGCCGAAGACGAAGAAGACAAACGCAATATCAGCGTCGTCTCTTCCGGCTCCGCTGCCGAACACGCACTGATCGGCATGTTGAACTTCAGCTTTTATGACAAACGGCGGGGTGGCCAGCGTCTGAAACAGGCCGGTCGCGGCGGTATCGGAACAGTCTTCAGGGATAAAAAAGTCAAAGCCATCGTCATCAAATACAAAGGTGTTCGGGGTGATTCCAACCATCCCGTCAACCTGAAAAAGATCCAGGAACTGGGCATCAAACTCCACAAAGAAATCCACGACTACGACGACATTCAGACAAAGAAACGGCAAGTTGGGACTGCCAATCTGGTGGAAGTCATGAACGATTACGACCTGCTGCCCGTGAACAATTTCAAGTACGGGTACAATCCGGAAACGTGGCGGATCAGCTCAGATATCCTGAAAACCTATGTGACCCAAAATGTTCCCGATGGGTGTTGGTATGGCTGCAGCTTAGCCTGCGCCAAAGCCTGCGATAACTTTGAGCTCAAAACCGGTCCTTACAAAGGCCATAAAGTACTGGTGGACGGTGCCGAATACGAAACTGTCGCCGGAGTGGGCAGCTGTTGCGGCATTTTCGATATGGACTACGTTTTTGAATGCAACTTCTACTGCGACACCTACGGCATTGACACTATTTCCTGGGGCACCACCGTCGCATTCCTGATGGAATGCTACGAAAACGACATCATCAACCGGGATATTACCGGCGGTCTGGAACTGTTCTTCGGTAACCGGGATGCTGCCATGGAACTGTTGCATCTTGTGGCAAAAGGAGAAGGGTTCGGGAAATACGCAGGCATGGGCGTGAAAAAACTCAAAGAAAAATTCATCAGTGAATACAGTGCTGATAAAGCCTTCCTGGACGACATCGGCATGGAATGCAAAGGCATGGAATACTCACAGTACATGTCCAAGGAATCCCTGGCCCAGCAGGGCGGTTATGCCCTGACTAATAAAGGGCCGCAGCATGACGAAGCCTGGGTCATCTTCACCGATATGGTAAACAACCTGATTCCAACCTTCGAAGATAAAGCGGAAGCCCTGCATTACTTCCCCATGTTCCGCACCTGGTTCGGTCTGCAGGGACTATGCAAACTGCCCTGGAACGACATTGAACCTGCTGACAACAAGCAAACCGATGAACCCGCCAAAGTACCGGAACATGTCCAGAACTACGTGGAACTGTTTAACAGCGTCACCGGCAAAAACATCGACAAGGAAGAACTAATTCGCCAGTCCGAACGGGTGTATAACTTTCAGCGTGTTTTTGCCCTGAAACTGGGCTTCGGTACCCGGCAGTATGACAAACCTCCCTACCGGTCATTGGGCCCCGCCACCAAAGAAGAATATTTTTCCCGCAAAGACCGCTATGATAAACAGCTGAAAGAAACCATCGGCGTGGATCCGGAAGGCAAAACCGTCGAAGAAAAAATCGCCCTTCACCGGAAGTACCGTGAAGCGCAATTTGAAAAACTAACCGATGCTGTATACAAGCGCCGTGGCTGGACCACAGACGGAGTGCCCACGATTGAACATCTGAAAGCATTGGGGATGGATTTCTCTGACGTGATCGAACTGGTGAGACCTTACCAGTAAACCAGACAATTGAATCAGGTGATCAAAGTGATAAAGTTAAACAACCGACCCATGGATTATGAACCGGGCATGACGGTGGGAAGTCTTATCCGGCAGATGAATTACACACACCCCATGCTCATTGTCCGAATCAATGATCAATTCATTGACGAAACGGCTTATGCGGATACGGCCATACATGATGGGGATGATGTTAAAATCATCCACCCCATTGCCGGTGGTTAGCTGCCGGTTGACATGTAAAGGATACGGCAGTTAAACGAAGGATATAGAAGGGCCGCTGCTCATTGTTCTGCAGAGCAGCGGCCTGTTGTGTCTATCTGACTTTGCTCAACTGACTGTGGGAACAATGTGCAGTTCGACTCCCAGGGATTCCAGGGTCTCAACCCATTCAGGGGTGATGCCATCATCAGTGATGACTGTGTTAATATGATTGGCATCACAGAAATATGCCGGACGAATTTTATCAAATTTACTGGAATCCGCCACCAGTATTACTTGCAGTGATGATTTCAAAATAGCATGTTTTGTGGGGACCTCATAATTATTGACACAAGTGACACCTAAATCCCTGTGAATGCCGGCAGCGGAAATGAACACTTTTTTTGCCCGGATACCCTGTATAAAATTAATTCCCTGGGCGCTTTCAAACATCTGGGTTTTAGGGTGATAGTAACCGCCTGCGAAAAGCAGATGGACTCCCTTTTTTCGGTAAAGGGCCATGAGAATATTCGTGCTGTAGCAGAGAACGGTAATATTTTTGTTCTCAGGAACATAGGGAGCGATTTTTTCTGTGGTGGTTCCGGTGTCGATAATAATAATGTCGTCCTGGTCAATAAGAGAAGCAGCAAATTGACCGATATTATTTTTCTGCATGTTCTGCTTGACGGTTTCCTCAGATAAATTATAATCTGCATCTAACCCTGAATGGGAAGGTATGGGTCGATAAACAGCTGTTCCGCCAACATTTTCGGCTACTTTATTGTTTTTCAAAAAAACAAGATCCCTCCGGATTGTCATTTCGGATACCTGAAACTGCTGGGCCAGCTCCCTGATGGGGATGAATCCTCGTCGTTTTAATACTTCGGTTAACGATTGAATACGCGATTCTTTTTTACCCATTGAAAGGACACCTCCACGCCCAAACGCGAATCATAAACACAGCGCACACTATTGTTGATATATTAACATAAATAATTATATATGTAAATAAATAAACAAAAAAAGAACATAACATTGAAAAATATGTCATAATACAAAAGGGTATTAAGAGTTCACAAGGCATAAATTTAATATTTTGTTGACATGATCACGAAAATCCATTACGATAGAATCAAATCAGATACATCTAATGGAGGATCAATATGAACAACGCTGACATTTTAAAGCATGTGGATCATACGCTTTTAAAGCCTGTTTCGGACTGGAAAGACATCGAGAGATTGTGCCGTGAAGCGATTCAATACAAAACAGCATGTGTTTGCATCCCGCCATCCTATATCAGGCGGATCAAAAAGACATTCGGTGAACAATTAACCATCTGCACGGTTATCGGATTTCCTCTTGGGTATCAGACAAAAGCGGTTAAGGTGGCCGAAGCTGTAGAAGCTGTTGCTGACGGAGCCGATGAGGTGGACATGGTAGTGAACCTGGGAGACGTGAAAAATGGTGATGATCATAAGATCATGCAGGAAATTAAGGCTGTAAAGAAAGCGATTGGCAATCGAGTGCTAAAAGTAATCATTGAAACCTGCTATTTGTCGCAGGATGAAAAGATGAGACTCTGCCGATGTGTTACAGAAGGCGGAGCTGATTATATCAAAACTTCCACCGGATTTGGAACTGAAGGAGCTGTCATGGAAGATATCATCCTTTTTAAGCGTTACATTGGACCCCATGTGAAAATGAAAGCTGCGGGAGGCATTCGCACCCGTGAAGATCTGGTGCGTTTTATTGAAGCCGGGTGTGAACGCATCGGGACGAGCAGTGCCGTTTCATTGCTGACAGGCGGCGATTCATCAGGGTATTAGGCTGAATGATGAACAGGGCATCACCCTGCACAGCAGTCACAGAAAAAGAGGATCGCGGTGCAGGTTTGTTATAAACAAATTAGATCAGGAGGGGAAAAAATGAAAAAAAGTATTGTTTTGTTACTGATTCTCATGATGACCGTATCACTGGCTGCATGTGGATCACCAGCACCTGCCCCGGCAGAGGAGCCGGCAGAGGAGCCGGCAGAGGAGCCGACAGAAACGCCAGCAGAAAGCCCGGCAGAGGACGGCACATTCGAATTGGCATTGATCACCGACATCGGCACCATCGACGACAAGTCGTTTAACCAGGGGTCCTGGGAAGGTCTTCGTGATTACGCGGTGGATAACGGCATTTCCCACAAGTACTATCAACCATCGGAAAAAAGTAACGACGCGTACCTCTCTGCCATAGAACTGGCAGTCCGCGGCGGCGCCAAAGTCATTGTGACACCTGGATTCCTTTTCGAAGAACCCATTTTTATCGCGCAGGATCAATATCCGGATGTCAATTTTATTCTAATCGACGGGGTTCCCCACAGTGCTGATTACTCTGAATTCCGTACTGAGCCGAATGTCGTCGGCGTACTTTATGCTGAAGACCAGGCTGGCTTCCTGGCCGGATATTCAGCAGTGAAAGACGGTAATCGCAACCTGGGCTTCATGGGCGGGATGGCAGTACCTGCAGTCGTGCGTTTTGGGTACGGATTTGTCCAGGGGGCAGAATATGCGGCTGAAGAACTTGGTCTGGATCCGGGTTCCATTACCTTGAATTACCATTATACCGGCGGATTTGACGCCACTCCGGAAGTGCAGACACTGGCAGCTTCCTGGTTCCAGTCCGGAGTCGAAGTGATCTTTGCAGCCGGCGGTGCCGTTGGCAACTCAGTCATGGCTGCAGCAGAACAGGCTGGTGCTAAAGTGATCGGTGTCGATATTGATCAGTCCATCGAGTCAGAAACAGTCATTTCATCAGCTATGAAAGGATTAGGCGAATCTGTCTACTCCATGCTGGAAGCTTACTATGCAGGCACTTTCCCAGGTGGAGAAACAATGGTCATGGAAGCTGCCAACGATGGGGTTGCATTGCCTATGGAAACCTCCCGTTTTGACAGCTTTTCCCAGGCGGATTACGATGAAATCTTTGGAAAACTGGTCAATGACACTGACGGGCTTGCCAGCGGTATGATCGTTGATGGTGATGTTGAAACAGCTGTGCAGATTCCCACAAATGCAGTCGTTGTGACACTGGTCAACTAAGCAGGTATCTATTTAAATGAATCAATAAACTGATGAGAGGGATCTGTGCATGGGCACGGACCCCTCTTTATCCAATAGAACTAAATACATACTGAAAAAAGCTTGACCTGTCATATGGTTGATGCCATGTGCAAGCAAGTGGTTATAAGGGGTGAAGCAAATGGAGTATATCATCGAGATGTGCAACATTACCAAGGAGTTTCCGGGTGTCGTAGCCAACGACGACATCACCCTGCGCCTGAAAAAAGGTGAAATACATGCATTGCTTGGCGAAAACGGCGCCGGAAAATCCACCCTGATGAGTGTGCTGTTCGGGCTTTATCTACCAGAGCAGGGGACTATCAAAAAGAATGGCGAAATTGTCAGCATCAAAAATCCTAATGACGCCAATCGATTGGGCATTGGAATGGTACACCAGCATTTCAAGCTGGTCCATAATTTTACGGTACTGGAAAACATTATTTTAGGGGCAGAAGACACCAGGAGAGGAAAGCTGGAAATCCGTGATGCTGGTGAGAAAGTGAAGAAGCTTTCTGAGCGGTATGGCCTGAAAGTGGATATTCATTCCCTGATTTCCGATATTAGTGTCGGCATGCAGCAACGAGTGGAAATATTGAAGATGTTGTACAGACAAAATGAAATTTTAATCTTTGATGAACCAACGGCTGTTCTGACACCACAGGAAATTGATGAATTGATGAAGATTATGAAGGAACTGGTCTCGGAAGGGAAAACGATTCTTTTTATCACCCATAAACTGAATGAAATCAAAAAAGTAGCCGATCGATGCACCGTTCTCCGAAAAGGAAAGTATATCGGAACAGTTGAAGTCGCTGAAACCAGTAAAGAAGAAATGTCGAAAATGATGGTGGGTCGCGAGGTTGACCTGACAATCGAAAAAGATACCGCACACCCGGGGGATGTCATTGCCCGCGTAAACGGGTTAAACGTCAGAAATCGGTTAAGTCACAAGCTGGTGGTGAATGGTGTTTCTTTTGAGGTGCGCGCCGGTGAGATTGTCTGTCTTGCAGGGATCGACGGCAATGGCCAGTCGGAACTGGTGTACGCGATCACGGGTTTGCTGCAGCCGGAGTCAGGAGTCATCGAAATGAATGGGCAGGACATAACCCACCTCCACATTCGCGAACGGAATGCGAATGGGATGAGCCATATTCCGGAAGACCGCCACAAACACGGACTGGTGCTGGATTATAATCTCGCCTATAACCTGGTGCTGCAGCGTTATTTCACAGATCAATTTCAGGAACGCGGTTTTCTGAAATATGATGAGATTTATCGTTATTCGGATGACCTTATTGAAAAATATGATATCAGAAGCGGCCGCGGTTCAAGAACGGTGGTGCGCAGCATGTCTGGCGGCAACCAGCAAAAAGCCATCGTCGCCAGGGAAATTGACCGCAATCCGGATCTGTTAATTGCTGTACAGCCCACCCGTGGACTCGATGTGGGGGCGATAGAATACATTCATAAAAAACTGGTGAGTGAACGGGATGAAGGTAAAGCGATCTTACTGGTTTCGCTGGAACTTGATGAAGTGATGAATCTAAGTGATCGGATACTGGTTATTTATGAGGGAGAAATTGTGGCAGAACTGGATCCAAAAGCGACTACCATTCAGGAGTTAGGGCTGTACATGGCTGGATCGAAACGGGGTGACCATTGATGAAATTCACTTGGAAAGGATTTGTGCGAACCGAACAGTTCTCCAGTTTTATGTCGTCTCTCATGGCGGTTTTTGTCGGACTCCTGGTGGGACTCGTCATTCTCATGGTCAGTAACCCCAGCCAGGCACTGCGCGGTTTCAGCGCCATTCTCCGGGGCGGGTTTGTGGATCTGAAGAACCTTGGACAGGTTTTTTATTTTGCCACCCCCATTATCATGACCGGCCTCTCCTTCGCATTTGCCTTTAAGACCGGGCTATTCAACATTGGCGGTGCCGGACAGTTTATCGTCGGGGCCTATGCGGCGGTTTATGTGGGGGTTCGATGGAGTTTTCTGCCGGGGCATACGCACTGGATGGTGGCTCTCCTGGCGGCACTTTTGGCGGGGGCTCTGTGGGGACTGATACCTGGTATCCTCAAAGCTTTTTATAATGTGAATGAAGTGATTGCCTGCATCATGATGAATTATATCGGCATGTATACGGTTAATTATTTAGTGGTCAAAACGGTCTTCGATTCACTGCGCAACCAGTCTATGCGGGTGGCAGCCACGGCCAATTTACCAAAGGCCGGACTTAACCAGATTTTTATCACCCGGAACAGTCCCTCCAGCGTGAATATCGGTATTTTTATCGCGATCCTGGCAGGTGTGATGATCTACATAATCCTGGAAAAGACAAAGTTTGGATATGAATTGAAAGCCTGCGGATATAATCGCGAAGCTGCGCGATATGCGGGGATCAACGAAAAGAGAAGCATTGTCATGTCCATGATGATCGCCGGCGCCCTGGCAGGATTAGGCGGTGCATTGCTTTATCTGGCAGGTGCCGGGAAGAGCATTGAAGTGGTGGATGTGCTGGCAATCGAAGGCTTTAATGGAATTCCAGTCGCATTGCTGGGATTAAACAATCCACTGGGAATCTTGCTTTCCGGTATTTTTGTTGCTCATTTGACCGTTGGGGGATTCAACATGCAACTCTACGATTTTGTACCCCAGGTCATTGAGATTATCATAGCTGTTATCATTTATTTCAGCGCTTTTGCCTTGCTGCTGAAGGGATTTATACAGGCATACCTGAAAAAGAAGGATCGGCCATTGGATGAAGCAAAGGCCTTTTCTGTTGGAACTGAGGCTTCCAGGAAAGGAGGCGAAGGGTCATGAATACGATCTATTTTCTGGTCCAGCAAACCATGTTTTTCTCGATCCCACTGTTGATTGTTGCGCTGGGGGGCATGTATTCGGAGCGAAGCGGCGTGGTGAATATTGCACTTGAGGGAATGATGATTACAGGCGCTTTTGCTGGAATCTTTTTCATTAATCTTTTTCAGGGTATTTTGCCCGGCCAGCCGATTTTGATTCTGGCAATACTGGTAGCTGCAGCATCCGGGATGTTGATTTCACTGACTCATGCCTATGCATCAGTTAATATGAAAGCCAACCAGATTATCAGCGGAACAGCGATTAACATGTTTGCACCGGCATTTGCCATTTATGTGGCGCGGATGCTGCGGACAGTGCAGCAAATCCCTTTTATCAATCAATTCAGGATTTCCAGCGTCCCGGTACTGGGACAGATTCCGGTTATCGGAAATCTGTTCTTCAGGAATACCTATCTGACAACCTATCTAGGGTTCATCATTTTAGCCGTCAGCTGGTATGTGCTGTATTACACCCGATTTGGCTTGCGGCTGCGTTCGTGCGGTGAACATCCCCATGCAGCCGACTCGGTAGGTATCAATGTTTATAAAATCAGATATGCAGGCGTTACCATATCAGGTGCCCTGGCTGGTATTGGCGGTCTGGTATTTGTCATCCCCACCTCTACCAATTTCAACGCAACCGTTTCAGGATATGGATTTTTGGCGCTGGCGGTGCTTATTTTTGGACAGTGGAAACCTTCCCGCATTTTGGTGGCGGCGTTCTTTTTTGGACTGATGAAAACCATCGCTGCGGCTTATTCCGGCATACCTTTTCTGGCAACTCTCGGCGTACCAAATGATGTCTATAAGATGATTCCCTACCTGGCGACGCTTGTTGTACTGGCTTTTACTTCCCAAAAATCACAGGCACCGCGTGCAGCGGGTGTTCCTTACGACAAAGGGAGCCGATAAAAACCGGAATGCGTGCTGGGATCCAAAAAACTCCTTTCGGGGGCACGGATTTACATCCCGATTGCCTATGAAAGGAGTCTTTCTGTTTCACCAGAGGGTGCCGGTGCAGGGGCATATCTGCCCGCATGATTTGTTAAAAGAGAAAAACGGCAATCACGCCTGCAACCAGGACGATGGGGATGGGCGGAAGCTTAAACTTTCCAAAAGCCAGAAAGGCAGCCAGCATCAGGGCAAATGATTTAAGATCAGGTACAGAGACAGGATAAAGGGATAGAATGGCCGCCGCAACAAAGGAGATCACTGCCGGACGGATCCCCTTAAAAAATCCGCGGGTGATGATGTGGTCGGGATGAGCCATCAAAGCCTTCGCAGCTACCAGCACCAGCATGGCAGTGAAGAAAACCACACCGAAAGTGGCCATGACGGATCCCCAGAACCCTGCCTGGTCAAAGCCGATGAAAGTGGCCAGGTTGATGGCAATGGGACCCGGTGACATCTGGGCGATGGCGATCATGTCCACCAATCCCGCGGCACTGATCCAGGCATGGGAGTGAACCACCTCCCTGGTAATCAGGGGAAGCATGGCGTAACCACCGCCAAAGGTGAACAATCCAATCTTTGCAAAGGTGTACAACAGGAGAAAATAAATCATGCGGATTTGCCCTCCTTCAGTCGTTCACTTGTATAGCCGGCAAGCATGCATCCGATAATGATCGGAATCGGATGGAGACCAATAAAGTGAAGCAGTACCAGGGTTGTGATGGAGACAGCATAGGAAAAGGCATTTTTGGGGACTGAAGGATAAAGCTTCATGAGGGAAACGATCAGGAGAGCCACTATGGCAGGCCGGACCCCCAGAAAAAACTGCTGCATGATCTCCATGTTGCGGATTTGGTGATAAAACTGGGCAATGATGAGGATAGCGATGAAGGAAGGGCTCACGGTACCGAGAACACTTACGGCCGCACCTTTCTTCCCGGCAATTTGATACCCGGCATAGGTGGAGACATTCACGGCAATGGCTCCGGGAAGACTCTGGCAGACAGCCAGGACGTCCAAAAAGGCTTCGTTGGTCATCAGTTTGGCATTTTCCACCAGCTCTTTCTGAATGATGGGGACCATCGCATAACCACCGCCGAAGGTGAAAGCACCAACACGAAAAAAAATAGTGAAAAGCTTCCATAAGGATGGGTTCAAGGGCAAGACCTCCGTAAGGTGTATTGGGTTACAGCTGTTTTAAATCATCCATTTTGCTGGTTAAGTTAATATTGGCATACTTAAAGACTCAAATGAGGGGCATACAAGTATAAAAGTTGCATGTAACGCGACAAAGAGGTATAATAAACCGTGCTTTCAGCCGAAAAACTGATATTCTATGATAAAATGGGTACAAGTATCAGGAGAGGAATATCGGATTATCAGACCGGCCGGATGCGTTCTTTATCGATTGATACAGACCATGCTATAAGCATACCGGAATTTGATTCATGATACAAGGGAGATGATATAAATGAGTGAAGTGAAGAAGCTTCTGGAAGTTAAAACACTGCCGTTGATTCCCCTTCGCGGGCTGACTGTTTTTCCATACATGGTTCTTCATTTTGATGTTGGCCGGGAGCGATCCATCAATGCCCTGGAAGAAGCAATGGTTAGCGACCAGATGATCTTTCTGTCATCACAAAAAGAAGCAGAAACCAGTTCGCCGTCAACGGAAGATGTGTATGAAGTTGGAACGGTTTCACGCATTAAGCAGATGCTGAAACTGCCAGGGGATAATATCCGTGTCCTGGTTGAAGGAATTACCCGGGGAAGAGTGAAAAAATTTGTCCAGGAAATTCCCTATTTCATGGTAGAAGTGGAAGAATGGGAGGAAGATGATGCTACGTCTTCAGATCCTGAAACAGAAGCCTTAATGCGCAGCGTAATCGAGGCCTTCGAGAAGTATATTGAGGTCAGCAACAAGATCTCTCCGGAGATCTTTATGACCATTACAGAAATTGAACATCCCGGCCGGCTGGCAGACAGCATTGCGGCGAATATCATCCTGAAACCCTATCAAAAGCAGGACGTTCTGGAAGCTTTTGATTCACTGGAAAGGCTGGAAGTACTCTACCGGTTTCTATTGGAGGAAATCGAGATTCTTGAGATTGAAAAGAAGATCAATACACGGGTTAAAAAACAGATTAATAAAGTACAGAAAGAATACTATCTCCGTGAACAGCTTCGCGCCATTCAGAAGGAACTTGGCGAAGATGAAGGTGTCATGGAAGAAGTGGACGGGTATAAAAAACAGTTAAAAAAAATTAAATTGCCGAAGGATCTTCACCAAAAAATTGAGCGCGAAATTGACCGGTTGACTAAACTGCCACCCTCTTCGGCTGAAACCGGTGTGATCCGTAATTATATCGATTGGGTATTGAACCTGCCCTGGCATAAGGAAACCAAGGATCGGTTGGATCTAAAACGCTCGGCAGAAATTCTGGAAGAAGATCATCATGGCCTGGAAAAAGTAAAAGAACGGATTCTGGAGTATCTGGCCATCAGGCAGTTGTCAAAATCAATGAAAGGCCCCATCCTGTGCCTGGTGGGACCTCCGGGGGTTGGTAAAACATCTATCGGTAAATCGGTAGCCCGGTCGCTGGACCGTAAGTTTATCCGGATGTCACTGGGCGGTATGCGGGATGAAGCAGAAATTCGCGGGCACAGGCGCACCTACATTGGTGCGATCCCGGGACGGATCATTAACTCTATCCGCCAGGTGGGTACCAGGAATCCCGTTTTCCTGCTGGATGAAATTGATAAACTGGCGAGCGACTTCCGGGGTGACCCTGCATCTGCACTCCTGGAAGTGCTGGACCCGGAGCAGAACAATGATTTTACAGATCATTTCCTGGAAATCCCGTTTGATTTGTCCAAAGTCATGTTTATTACGACAGCCAATACCCTTGACAGTATCCCGCGGGCCCTTCTGGACCGGATGGAAGTCATTCGGATTCCTGGCTACACTGAGGATGAGAAGCTGGCTATTGCGGAAAAATATTTACTGACCAAGCAGATTAAAGACCATGGCCTTAAGACCGAAAACCTCAAAATTTCCGAACAGGCTCTCAGG